>CAXTNS010000273.1:0-2872 GCA_964245465.1 uncultured Thermoanaerobaculia bacterium | reverse complement strand
CCTGTTCAATCGCGGCCGGACGAATCCGGACCTCTTTCCCGAGGCCGAGCACGTCTATGGGGGCCGCTACCGCGATCTCTCCCGTCTCGACGGGCGGCGGTGGGACGCTGTGATCGATGTCAGCGGTTATTTGCCCAGGGATGTCCGGGCCTCGGCGGAGCGGTTGGCGGGTTCGGTCGAACGGTACGTCTACGTCTCCACCATCTCGGTCTATGAGAGCTTCAAGACGCCTGGGATCTCCGAAGACGCCCCTTTGGAGGAGCCGAACCCGGGAGACGAGGATCTGGACGAGGTTCC
The DNA here is from genome assembly GCA_964245465.1 of uncultured Thermoanaerobaculia bacterium. Classification (GTDB taxonomy): domain Bacteria; phylum Acidobacteriota; class Thermoanaerobaculia; order Multivoradales; family UBA5704; genus DATARR01. The sequence goes on along the minus strand of CAXTNS010000273.1, from coordinate 2,575 downwards.
GCCCCGCGGTTATGGCCGCCTCAAGGCCCTCTGCGAGCGTTTCGTCCAGGAGGCGGTGCCCGGGCGGTCGCTCATCGTACGTCCCTGCATCATCGTCGGGCCCTGGGACCCCACCAGCCGCTTCGCCTACTGGGTGGAACGCACGGCCCGGGGAGGCGAGGTCCTGGCTCCTGGCCGTCCCGGCCGTCCCGTGGAGCTGATCGACGCCCGTGACCTCGCCGCGTGGGTGATCGGTATGACGGAGCGCCGCGAGACCGGCATCTACAACGCGACCGGCCCGAGGGAGGTCCTGACGATGGAAGGGATGCTCCGCACCTGCCGCGACACGCTGGGCTCGGACGCCTGCTTCACCTGGGTGTCGGACGATTTTCTGGAAGATCGCGGTGTGCGCCTGCCCTTCTGGATTCACGAGGAGAAGCACGGCTACAACCTCACGGACCACACCCGGGCCAGTGCCAAGGACCTGACCTACCGTCCCCTCGAAGACACCGTCCGCGACGTCCACGCCTGGGTCTCTGAAGATCCCCAAGGCCGCGACAATTACGATTTCCCGCCCGAGCAGGAAACCGAATTGTTGAGCGTACCGGGGGCGGGTAGGCGCGTGCTAGAGTCCCGCCCGGTTCTGTGAATCCGAGGAGGTATCCATGAGCAGAACGAGTTGGTTCGGCCTCGCGGCCGGCCTGGCGCTGACGGCTGTACCCGTGATGGCCCAGCCGGACTTCTCGAAGGTGGAGATGAAGGTGGTGCCCGTCTCCGGCAGCATCTACATGTTGCAGGGCGCGGGCGGCAACATCGGCGTGTCGGCAGGGCCGGACGGCATCCTGATCGTCGACGACCAGTACGCCCCGCTGGCCGACAAGATCCGGGCGGCCCTCAAGGGGATCAACCCGGGCAAGCTGAAGTTCGTCCTCAACACTCACTACCACGGCGATCACACGGGGAGCAATCCGGAATTCGGTCCCGAGGCCTCCATCATCGCCCAGGAGAACGTGCGGAAGCGCCTGGCCTCCGGCACCACGGTCCGCGGCGACAAGGTCGAGCCCATGACGACCGCCGGGCTGCCCGTAATCACCTTCGAGGAGGCGGTCTCCGTGCACTTCAACGGCGAGGAGATCAAGGCCATCCACTACCCCCATGGCCACACGGATGGCGACAGCATCATCTTCTTCACCAAGTCCAACGTGGTCCACATGGGCGACGACTTCTTCCTCGGCCGCTTCCCCTTCGTGGACCTGGAGAACGGCGGCAGCGTCCAGGGGCTGATCGACAATGTGGGCAAGGTGCTGGGTAAGATCCCCGTCGGCGCCAAGGTCATTCCCGGACATGGCGACCTCGCGACGGTGGAGGACCTCCGGAAGTTCCACGCCATGCTCATGGAGACATCGGCTGTCGTCCGCAAGGGCATGGAGGCCGGTAAGACCCTGGAGCAGCTCCAGGCCGCCGGCCTGGGGGATCAGTGGAAGGACTGGGGCTCTGGCTTTATCAAGACCAATGACTGGATCGCCACGATCCACGCGAGCTACGAGGCCTCGAGGAAGAACCCGGCCGGATCAACCCACCACTAGGGCGCTGGCAGCCGCTTCACCGCGTCCACGAACGCCTTGGCGTTCTCCACCGGCACCATGGGCAGGATGCCGTGCCCCAGGTTCACGATGTGCCCGCCGCCCCGGCCCTGCTCGATCAGGGCCGCGGTGCGGCGCTCGATCTCTGGGATGGGACCCAGGAGGGCCGCCGGGTCGAGGTTCCCCTGGAGCACCCGCGGCCCCACGATCCCGCGCACTTCGGAGAGCGGCAGGCGCCAGTCCACGGAGAGCACGTCCACGTCCAGCTCCTTCAGGGCCGGCAGGAGATGGGTGCCGCCGTTGATGTAGTAGATGAGCGGTACCTGCCCCTTGATGGCCGTCACGATCTTCCGCAGGGATGGCAGGGCGACCGTCCGCCAGCGCTCGAGGTCGAGCAGGCCGCCCCAGGTGTCGAAGAGCTGGAGGGCCTGTGCGCCGGCCGCGATCTGCCCTTGCAGGTAGGCGATCGAGGTCTCGGCCACGCGGTCGAGCAGCACGGCGAGCCCCTCGGGATCGCCGTAGCTCCAGGCCAGCAGGTGCTCGAAGTGCTTGGAGCCGCCGCCCTCGACGAGATAGGCCGCGAGGGTCCATGGCGTGCCGCCGAAGCCGAGCACGGGCACGCGGCCGTCCAGCTCTTTACGGACGAGCCGCATGGCGTCGAAGACGTAGCCGAGCGTCTCCTCGACCTCGGGCGTACGCAGGCTGGCCACGTCCTCGCGGGTGCGCACGGGGTTGGGGAAGGACGGGCCGTCTCCCTTGACGAACCGCAGCTCGGCTCCCATGGCCTCCAGGGGGAGCAGGATGTCGGCGAACAGGATGGCGGCATCCACACCAAGGATGTCCACGGGCTGGATCGTCACCTCCGCGGCCAGCTCCGGGGTTTTGCACAGGGTGAGGAAGTCCACCTTCTGGCGGACCGCCCGGTACTCGGGGAGGTAGCGGCCGGCCTGGCGCATGATCCACACAGGCCGGCGTTCCGTTGCCTCCCCGCGGCAGGTGCGTAGGAATAGGTC
>CAXTNS010000272.1:3974-8777 GCA_964245465.1 uncultured Thermoanaerobaculia bacterium | reverse complement strand
TCCGGTTCGGAGGGAGGGGGAGCCGGGAACTCAACCGGCCCTCCCTACCCCTATCGAGTCTCACCGCCCTCCGGGCTCGGAGAGTCAGGTAGACTCGATGCCACCCCGTGCGCCAGGACCTCCTCCTCTTCGCCCACCTGCTGATCTTCGTGACCGGCACGCTCCTCTATGGCTTCCTCTCGCGGGAGCTGTTCCGGAACCGCCATGTCCTGCCAGGCCTGCCCATGCGGCTGACCGTGGTGTTCCTCACGGTCTGGTACGGCGGCTGCCTGGTCGACCAGGTGGGGCGCGCCTTGGTGCCTTCGCCGGACCGGCTGGCTGGGGCGGACGCGTTGCTCGACGTCGTCCGGGGTCTCGCGTGGCTCGCCAGCTTCCCGCTCCTCACCCACGGCCTGTGGCGGCTGCTGGAGCGGGAGGGCCGGCGGCCTAGCCCGCTGTGGCTGGTGCCGGGCTATGCCACCCTGGCGCCTCTGGGCTTCGTCGCCTGGGAGGCCTGGCGCCGGGGCTCGATGATGCTGACGGAGGTGGGCCGGACGGCCTATCCGCTGATCGCTCTTCACGTGGGGGCGGCCTCTATCGCCAGCGCGTTCATGGTGCTGCGCTGGCTGCGCTTCTCGGCGGACCTCCGGCTCAATCAGTTCCTGCGTTGGCTGCTGGCCGGGCTGGGAATTACGGTCGCCCTGGTGATCGCGGGCGGCTTCGTACTGCCGGCCGGTCCCGAGCCGTGGGACGGGGCGGTGGACCTCGGCTCGGCCCTGTGGCGGCTGTTGGTGGAAGCCTCCGGGCTGGTGCTGGGGCTCACCTTCCTCTACTTCGTCCAGCGTTACAACCTGCTCCGGCTCTCCATGTCGTACCGGAGCCTGCGGCACTTCCTGGGCCTCCTCGGGCTCGTGGGACTGGTGATGCTCGTCGGTTCCGCCATCGGAGGGGGCACGGCGGAGATGCGGCGCATCGTGGCCTGGGGAGTCCTCGCCGCGCTCCTGGCCGCCGCCCTCTTCACGCCCCTTCAGCGGGCCGCCTTCCGGCGCTTCGCCTGGCTCCGGCGCCTGCTGGGGGTGAGCATCACGGCCGAGGAGTTGGAGGCGCTCACCCGCCAGCTCCAGTCCCTGGACTCGACCGAAGAGGAGCTCCGCGGCCTGGCCGCCCGCGAGGTCGGCCAGTGGCTGGCCACCCGGGCGCGGTTCCTGCCGCCTTCCTCCCTGCCCCTCCTCTGGGAGCACTTCGCCGATCCAGAGGCTCGGGCTTTCAACCGTCTGGACACCCCTACAGGCCGGATCGCCGCCCTGCTCCAGAGCGCCGACCTCCAGGCCGCCTTCCCCCTGCGCGTGGCAGGGGACCTGGTGGGCGTCCTGGTGGTGGAGATCAGCTCCGCGGCCGGCGGCTACCAGCAGGGGGACATGGAGACCGTTCAGCTCGTCCTGCGCCAACTCGCCGTCTCCCTCGAAGTCCGGCGCCTCCTGGAAGCCCGGGTGCAGGCCGAGCGCCGGCTGGCCGAGCGCGAGCGCCTGAGCCTCCTCGGCATGGTGGCCGCCTCCCTGGCCCACGAGCTGAAAAACCCACTGTCCGCCATGAAGGCGCTGGCCCAGACCGTCCACGAGGAGCTGGACCGCGAGGCCCCGGGGAGCGACCGGACCCAGGACCTGGGATTGATCGTGGAGCAGATCGACCGGCTGCACGGAGTATCCCGCGAGATACTGGACTTCGCCCGCTCGCCGGAAGGGGAGGGGGTGGGCCTGACCGCCCTCCTCCGGAGGACCCTCTACGTGCTGGGCCACCAGGCGCGGCGGCGCGGCATCGATCTTAATGTCTCGGGGGTCGGGGAGGTGGGGCGCGTGGACGGCACCAGCGCCACGTGGCAGACGGTGCTGTTCAATCTCGTCCTCAACGCCTCGCAGCACGCCCCGGCGGGATCGACGGTGAACGTCCGCTTGGATAGGAACGGCGAAGGGATCGTCTTCGCCACGGAGAACACCGGCCCGGCCATCCCGGAGGAGATCGCCGGTCGTCTGTTCGAGCTTTTTGTGAGCGATAGCGTGGACGGCACGGGGCTCGGGCTGGCCCTGGTGGCCCAGCGCGTGCGCGAGCTTGGCGGTACCATCTCCGTCGTCAACGAGCCTGGAAGGATTGTGTTCGAAGTTCGGTTGGAGGAGGCCGCATCGTGAAGAAGCCCCGCGTCCTGGTCTGCGACGACGAGCCTGTGGCCCGGCGGGGGGCCGTGCGCGCCTTGGGAGGCGAGGCCTACGACTTCCTCGAATGTAGGGAGGGCCGCGAGTGCCTGGAGGCCCTAGGGCGCCCCCGGCACGGCGTGGACCTCGTCCTCCTCGACCTCCGCATGCCGGGCATGGACGGCATGACCACGCTCGCCCACCTCACGGTCCTGCCCGCGCCGCCGCCCGTGGTGGTGGTGACGGCCGACTCAACCCTGCGCACGGCCATCGACGCCGTCAAGGCCGGGGCCGCGGACTACCTCTCCAAGCCCTACGAGATCGACGAGTTGCGCTTCGTGGTGGCCAAGGCCCTGGAGACCGCCCGCCTCCAGGCCGAGAACCGCCGGCTGGCCGAGGAGGTCCGTCGCCTCGGCGGTGGCCGGAAGCTGCTGGGCGAGTCCCCCGCCATGCGCACCGTGCTCGACGCCGTGGACCGCGTGGCGCCTGCCTCGGCCGGCGTGCTGATTCGCGGCGAATCGGGCACGGGCAAGGAGCTGGTGGCCCGCCGCATCCACGAGCTGAGCGACCGGGCGCGGGGACCCTTCGTGGCCGTCAACTGCGCGGCCATCCCCGACACTCTGGTTGAGAGCGAGCTGTTCGGCCACCGCCGCGGCGCCTTCACGGGGGCCGACCGCGACCGTCCCGGCAAGTTCCGCCAGGCCGACGGCGGCACCCTGTTCCTCGACGAGGTGGGGGACATGGCCCTGGCCGCCCAGGCCAAGCTGCTCCGCGTCCTCCAGGAAGGCACCGTCGAGCCCTTGGGCGGCGCCGATCCCGTGCCCGTGGATGTCCGGGTGCTGGCCGCTACCCATCGTGACCTGAAAGCCCTGGCCGCCGAGGAGAAGTTCCGGGAAGACCTCCTCTTCCGCCTGCGCGTGGTGGAGAGCGAGCTGCCCCCCCTGCGCGAGAGGGACAACGACGTCCTCCTGCTCGCCCGCCACCTCCTCGCTTCCTCACCCCGAGGCCTCACCCTGTCTCCCGACACTGAGCGAGCCCTCCTTGCCTACCCCTGGCCCGGCAACGTCCGCGAGCTCGCCAACGCCATCGAGAGGGCCACCATCTTCTGCCGCGGCACCGTGGTCCAGCCCGACGACCTGCCTCAGGAAGTCCGGGGTGCAGAGCCGGCATCCGGCGTTTGGCGTTTCGACTGGCAGCCAGGCGACGATTTCGCGACCGCCAAGAAAAAACTGATCGATCGCTTCGAGCGAGCCATGCTCACCCAGGCCCTCGCCGCCCACGGCGGCAACATCTCCCAAGCCGCCCGCAGCTTGGGCCTCCACCGCCAGAATCTCCAGCAGAAGCTCCACGAGCTGGGAATCTCCGCAGAAGATTACCGGGCGGGCTAAGCTCTATTGGAATCAAGGACGCCAAGGACACCAAGGACCTCAAGGACGGGCAACGCGGGCCTCCACCGCGCGTCCTTGCCGTCTTGGGTGTCCTTGCTGTCCTTGGCTTCACCCCCTTGACACCCCTTGCACACTGTGTATACTCAGTATATGGACGTACACAGTACCAGCGCCATCGTCATCTCCCACGCCGACGCGCGGCCGATGTATCTCCAGATCCTGGAGCAGATCAAGCAGCGCGTGGCGGTGGGGGACTGGCCTCCAGGCACGGAGATCCCGTCGATCCGACAGCTTGCCGTGGATCTGCGGGTCAGCGTGATCACCGTCAAGCGCGCCTATCTGGAGCTGGAGCGCGAAGGCGTGATCGTGACCCAGCAGGGCCGGGGCTCGTTCGTGGCGGAAGGCTCGGGCCTCGGCCCGGCGATGCTGGAGCAGGAGCTGGACAAGCATCTCGAGGAGGCCGTGCGCTTGGCGGTCCAACTGGGGATGCCGTTTGAAAACCTTGTTTCCCGGCTGCTCAAGACCGCGGCCAGAACGGAAGAGAAATGACATGACGAACGAAGCGTTCCATCTCGCCGGGGTGGCGAAACGCTACCCCCATTTCAACCTCGACACGATCGACCTGTCGCTTGCGAACGGTCAGATCATGGGCTTCATCGGGCCGAACGGAGCGGGGAAGTCCACCACCATCCGCATTCTCATGGGCTTGGTCCATCAGGACCGCGGCACCGTGCGGGTGCTGGGCCATGCCATGCCCGGCGACCAGGCGGCGGCCAAGCAACAGATCGGTTTCGTCTCGGAAGACCTGCGCCTCTACGGCGGCCCAACGCTCGCCTGGCACATGGGCTTCATCCAATCGATCTATCCGGGCTGGGACCCGGCGTACGCCGCGGAGCTGCTCCGGCGGTTCGACCTCAAGGCGGAGCAGAAGATCAAGGGGCTCTCCCATGGCCAGCGGGTCAAGGCGGAGCTGCTGCTGGTCCTGGCTCGCCGGCCCCGCCTGCTGGTGCTCGACGAGCCCACCACGGGGCTCGATCCCGTGGCCCGTCACGAGGTCCTGGGGGCCCTCATGGAGGTGCTGGCCGACGAGGAGAGGACCATCCTCTTCTCCTCCCACAATACGCTCGACGTCGAACAGATCTCCGATCAGATCACGTTCATCGATCAGGGAAGGATCATCGACACGGGCGACAAGGAAACCTTTCTGGACCGCTGGCGCCGCTTGCGCGTTGAGGTCCCCGCGGACGGCG
>CAXTNS010000272.1:1740-3964 GCA_964245465.1 uncultured Thermoanaerobaculia bacterium | reverse complement strand
CGTGCAAGTCCAGCGCAGCGGCCGGCTGGCGGTCGTCACCACCAACCGTTTCGAGCCCGCACTGGCGAGCGCCTTCGAGCAGGCGGGAGCCACGGTCCACTCGGTCGAGCCCATGACGCTCGAAGAAATCTTCGTCGCCAACGTTCAATTCAGAAGGGAAGGAAGGCAATCATGAACACCGGGATGGTCAAGCGTCTCGTTCAGAAAGACTGGTATCTCTACCGCTGGCCGATCGCCTTCTACATCGGCGCCGGGCTCGTCTGCGTCGCGGCCCTGGGTAACGGCGGCGAAGGAGCCTTCTACGCCGGCTGCGTGGGGCTTCTCACCGTGCTGATCTCCGTCGGCATTCACCTGACCATGGGCTCCGTGATGGAGGAGCGGCGCAACCATACGCTGACGTTCATCATGAGCCTGCCGATTTCTTCCAACGAGTACACGCTGGCGAAGATCCTGGCGAACATGACCATTTTCGGCTTGGCGTGGGTGACGCTGTTCGTGAGCACGGTGACGGTCATCGCCAGCCGGGGCTCGGTGCCCGACGGGTTGATCCCGTTCGCAGCCGTCATTCTCGGCGAGATCTTCTTCGGCTACTGCCTGACGCTCTGCGTGGCCATCATCTCCGAGTCCCAGGGCTGGACGATCGGGGCCATGATCGTCGCGAACCTCCTCCTCCAGGCCACTATGTACATGGCTTCACACGCACCCGCCGTGGCCCGGGCCATGAAGACCGACGCCATCGTCTGGCACCAGCCCATCTCCGGCCTCCTGGCGGCCGAGATCGGGGGGATCCTGCTCATGCTGGCCCTGACCTTCTACCTCCAGGCGAGGAAGACCGACTTCCTCTAAATCCTTTCCAAAACCTGATTGATGGACGCGTCGCTCCCCGGAGCGGCGAAAGGAGAAGCCATGCTCAAACGAATCCTCCTGCGGACCCTGATGGCTCTGGCGGGCCTGGCCGGCCTGTTGTTCGCGCTGGCCCTCGTGATGATCCTATGGAGCGACCCGACGTTCGCCAAGCCGCCCGACGTTTCCCCCGAGGCCCTCGCGGCGGCGGACATCAGCTTCGAGCAGCCCTACACCGTGGAGACCCGCCGCTTCCGCATGCGCGACGGCACCATGCTGGCCTCGCAGTACCTGAAATCAAGGGCCGCCGGCCCGCGGACCACCGTGGTACTGGTCCACGGAGTCCTCGCCAGCAGCTTCCAACTCAACCGCGACTCCGGCCTCCTGCGCGAAGCCACTGGGGCCGACGTGGTGGCGATCGACCTGCGGGGCCACGGCGCCTCCGGCGGACCTCCCGGAGACGTGAACTACATTGGCCAATACGAGGACGACCTCGCGGACGTCATCCGCGAGATCCGTGCCCGTCAGCCTGACGGGAAAATCATCCTGGCCGGCCACTCCATGGGTGGCGGCATCGCCTTGCGCTATGCCCAGCGCCCCGGCGTGCCGCCCGTGGACGGCTACCTCCTCTTCGCCCCCTACCTCGGCTGGAGCTCGCCGACCACGCGCAAGGAAGCCAATCCCGACGCGGCCAGCGGCTCCGAGTTCCTCAAAGTCCATCTCTCCCGCATCCTCGGCCTCAAGCTCCTCAACGCTGTGGGCATCACAGCCTTCAACGGCCTGCGCACCGAGCTTTTCAACCTGCCGCCCGAGGTGCCGCTGCGCTCCTACAGCTACCGTGCCATGGAGAACGGCGCGCCGGAGGACTACCGGGCTGCCCTGAAGGCCGTCCACGCGCCCTTGCTGGTGATTGTAGGCAGCCGGGACGAGGCTTTCATCGCCGATCACTACGTAGGCGTCATTGGCCGCTACAGCCAAGGGAAGCTCCTGATCGTGCCGGACGCTACCCACAACGGCGTTCTGCACGATGGGCGGGCGCTGGCCGCGGTGAGGGCGTGGATCAACTCGCTTTAGAAGCACCTTCAGGAGTTGTGCTCGTATCAGTCCTGACCGCATTGGGCACACTGCTCGGCGGAGGTGACGCGGGCCAGTCCAGCACCCGCGCGGCCCCGCCAGCCGGAGGCCTCCATGCCATCCAACCACCGGGCCACCAGCGCCGACTTGCCGACGCCTCCGAAGGCGACGAAGGTGAGGACGTGTATGCGCGGGTCTTCCCAGGCGGCGTCGAGCCGGGCGAGCTCCCCCTCGCGGCCGATGAAATGCGGGCCAGGGATGGGCAGGCGGCCGAGGGGCCTTTCGCGTCCATGGGGTATTCCGGGAG
>CAXTNS010000272.1:0-1730 GCA_964245465.1 uncultured Thermoanaerobaculia bacterium | reverse complement strand
AATTTGTTCGGGGAAGGGCGGGCACCTAAAACCTCCTCCGCGGTCCGCCAGTACAACCGTCGGTAGCCAGGGATTTCAATCCCTGGCTACCGACGGTGGTCCCTGGCGGGACCGCAAAGGAACCTACCTCTTCTTCCGCCGCTTGAAGCACGTCAGGACGTGGTCATCCACCATCCCCACCGCCTGCATGAACGCGTAGCAGATCGTAGACCCCACGAACCCGAACCCCCGCCGTTTGAGCTCCTTGCTCATGGCCTTGGACTCGGGGGTTTCCGGCGGGATCTCCTTCAGGGTCTTCCAGTGGTTGATCCGAGGCTTGCCGCCCACGAGGCTCCAGAGGAAGGCGTCGAGGCTGCCCGTTTTCTCGATGAGGTCCAGATACGCCTGGGCGTTCTTGATGGTGGCCTCCACCTTGGCCCGGTTGCGGATGATCCCGGAGTCGGTGAGGAGCCGGGCCACGTCCTTCTCGCCATAGTGGGCGATCTTCTCGGGATCGAACCCGTGGAACGCCCGGCGGTATCCCTCGCGCCGCTTGAGGATGGTGAGCCACGAGAGTCCCGCCTGCGCCCCCTCCAGGATCAGCATCTCGAACAGCCGCCGGTCGTCGTGCACCGGCACCCCCCACTCCTCGTCGTGGTAGGCCAGATAGAGGGGATCGCCGGTGGCCCAGCCACAGCGGAGTAGAGAAGGATCAGGCGTCGTCGGCACGGCGGCTTCCTTTCCGGGGTCAGGGCGTAACGGAAAAACAGTGGTAGCGGGAAGGCGGTATATCACGGAAAGGGGGCCGGCGCACCACCGGCCCCGAAGAGGACGCCCTGCTACCAGACCGATACGAAAGGGTCAAACCGGGGTCAAAGAGACGTTGACGCTAAAATGGAGCCGTGCCACCCGAACCGACGAGAAAGCCCCGGATCTTCATCAGCTACAGCGCCAGCTACAGCGCCGAGGGAGCGGAGGCGAAGGAAGTCCGGGACAAGCTCGAGGCGGCCCTTCAGGCCACGGACCGGTACGAGGTCCTCCTCGACGTGAAGACGCTCCGGCCCGGCGATCTGTGGCGGAACCGGATCAACCTTTGGCTGGGAGCGTGCGACGCGGCCATCGTCCTCCTGTCCGAGACAGCCCTCAGCTCCAGCTACGTCACCTACGAGACCAGCGTCCTGGCCTATCGCAGCACGGTCTGGGATCCCTCGCTGTTGATCCTGCCCGTCCTTTTGGGGGACGTGACGCCGGAGAGGCTCAAGGCGAGCTATCTCTCCCCGTCGCAGCTCGACGAGAGACAGTTCGTGCGTGGCACGCCGGAGGAGATCGTCACCAAGGTCCTGGCCCGTCTCCAGGAGGTGAGCTTCTGCGAGAAGACCCCGGCGGAGAAGCGGGCCAGGAAGCTCGCCGACCAGCTCCAGGGCGTCCCGGACCGCGTCCTGCGGGAAGGGGCGGACAAGCTCCAGCTCTCCATACCCCTGGGGGTGGACGACCCTCAACTCCTTCTGGCGATCAAGCTCCTGAGCGTCGGCATGATGCCCGCCGTCCCGGCCCTCCTCGCCGTACGCCCCCATATCCCCCTCGGCGAACGGGCGGAGCGGATGAAGACGATGATCGAGCTCATCGCCTCTTCATGGGTCGACCTGCGCTGTGCCGGCCGGATTCCAGGGATCGCAAAAGGGAAAGAGCCCGTCCGGGCCTTCGGCCTCAACGCCACCCAGTGGGACGTGGCCCGCATGTACGTGATCGGC
>CAXTNS010000271.1:2160-8779 GCA_964245465.1 uncultured Thermoanaerobaculia bacterium | reverse complement strand
TGACATAGGCCGAGCCGTTGACGACCGGTCAGATCACCGCGGATTCCACGATGAGGTCGGGCCACTCGGTCCGCGCCACGTCGGAGATCGCGGCGCCGGCGGCGCCCGGCGTGAGGGTCGAGGCGGCGGCGGGGGTGGGGCAGTACGACTACAAGGAGCGGGGTGACGCCGACATCCGCACGCTGGGAGTGGCCTGGGCCTCCAACTTCTGGCGCAGCAGCCACTTGCGGCTGGAGGCCGGGGCGTTTTCCGTGGATTCGACGGAACGGGTCCCCCTGATCGTCATTCCGGACCCGGAGGGGCCTCCGGCCGTGCGCGAGACCGTGAACCGGCAGAGCGCGGAGGGCTTCCGGGGCAGTCTGCAATTTTCTCAGGAGCGCCGGTTCGTCCGCTGGGCGGCCGGCCTCTCCCACGACGTTTCGCCCGGTTCGGGCCTGGGCCGCGCGGTCGAGGCGGACAACGCCTTCCTGGGCCTGTCGTTCCCCGTGGACCGGCGGCTGGAGTTGGGCCTGGATGGCAGCGCCTCGCGGCAGAACGAGCTCTCTTCGCAAGATGCCCTGGATGGAGCGGACAGCGTGGACGGCCGGCAGGGCGAGCTCACGGAATTCGCCACCGGCACGGCGCGCGCCGCCTGGACCTTCGCTCAGGCCTTCCGCCTGGAGGGCGGCTACTCGCGGGTGTGGCAGCGCTCGCGGGTGGGGGCTTTCAGCGATCTCAACTATGCCCGTTACTTTTTGAGCCTGGCTTTCCGGATCTTCAGCGCGGGGGACACCCCACGGGAGCCGGAAAGCCTCGGGAGACCGACGGATGAAGCACCTGAGTCCCCATGACATGGTCCGCGCCATCTGGCGGCGGCGCGTCTGGTTCGTCGTGCCGGTCCTTCTCTGCCTGGCGGCGGCCGTGGTGGCGTACAAGACGCTGCCCCGCAAGTACCGGGCCTTCACCACGGTGCTGGTCGAGCCGCAGAGGGTGCCCGCCGACTACGTCAAGCCGACGGTGACCACCACCATCGAGGAGAGGCTGCGCACCATCGAGCCGCAGATCAAGAACCGCGACAACCTGGAGCGGATCATCCGCGAGGTGGGCCTCTATCCCGAGATGCGGTACAGCGGCTCGCTGGGGGAAGCGGTGGCCCAGATGCGCCGCGACATGACGATCCAGCTCCAGGGGAACACGTTCTTCATCTTCTTCCGCGGCCGCGAGCCGGTGAAGGTGGCCCGCGCGGCCAACCGCGTGGCCGAGCTCTTCATCGAGAGCAATCTGCAACTGAGGGAGAACCAGGCCCAGGGGACCTCGGCCTTCCTGGAGAGCGAGCTGGAGCGCACCAAGAACCGCCTGGAGCTTCAGGAGGCCCGGATCGCCGCGTTCAAGCAAGTGAACATGGGGGACCTCCCCGAGCAGCGCGACACGAACCTGCGGTCGGTCGAGCAGCTCCAGACCAAGCTCGAGATCAACGTCGACGCGCTCGACAAGGCGGAGACGAGGAAGCTTCTGCTCCAGACCCAGATCGCCGAGATGCGGCGCTACCCCAGGAGCACGCGCGCCAGCGGGATTGGCGGGGTCGTGGTGCCGCCGGCTCCGGCGGGGCCCACGCGCCTGGAGCAGCTCCAGGCGCAGCTCGCCGAGCTGCGCGCCCGCTACACGGACCGCCACCCGGACGTGATCCGCGCCCAGGCGGAGGTCGAACAGTTGGAGAAGCTGGAGCGCGAGAAGCCCCGCCGCCGCGAGGAGCCCGCGGCCCCCGCGGCAATGGCCTCCACCAAGACGGATACCGGCGACGAGGAAGACGACGCCCCGCGGGTCGACCCCACGCTCAAGGCCGAGTTGGCCTCGGTGGACCTCGAGATCCGCAACCTGAAGGGCGAGCGCGAGCGCATCCTGGGCGAAATCGCCAACGTCCAGGCGCGGCTCGAGAACGTGCCCCGGGTGGAGCAGGAGCTGCTGTCGCTGACCCGCGACTACGACAACATTCGGAAGTCCTATGAGTCGCTGCTCGACAAGCGGCTTAACGCCCGGCTCTACGAGAACCTGGAGAAGAGCCAGCAGGGGGAGCGGTTCACCATCCTCGAGCGCGCCCTGCCGCCCGGGGCCCCGTACAGCCCCAACCGGTTCCTGACCCTGGCCGCGGGGCTCGCCCTGGGGATGCTCCTGGGGTTCCTCGCGGTGCTGCTGCGCGAGCGCACCGATCCCACGTATCCAGACGCCGAGTCGCTGCAGGCAGCCTTCCCCGGCGTGCCGCTGCTCGCCACGATCCCGGTCTTCCAGGGCACCCGGCAAACTTTTACGGACAAGCGCCGGGACAGGAGGAGATGAACGACATGGACCTTTCGCTGAGGACCGAGAGACCGCCGCGGGTACCGCGCGACCTGGGACCGTCCCGCCGCGTGCAGCTTCGCGACGACGCTCCGGTCATCAACTACCTGGACCCGCCGACGTTCGCGGCGGAGCAGTACCGGAGCCTCGCCGTGCAGGTCGAGGAGCGGTTCAACCCGATCGGCAACCGGGGCTTCGCGCTGACCGTGACCAGCCCCGAGGAGGGCGCGGGCAAGACGCTGACCAGCCTCAATCTGGCGTTGACCCTGACCCGCGGCGAAGAGCGGCGCGTGCTGCTCCTGGAGGGGGACCTGTGGCGCCCCCAGCTCCACACCTACTTCCTGCCGGAGCGGCCCGACCGGCCGGGGCTCCAGCAAGTGCTCGAGCGGCGGCTGGATCTCTCGGACGCCGTGGTGTCCCTCGAAGGCGGCGGCATGGACGTTCTGATGGCCGGGGCCGCGGGGGTCGCGGGGGACGTGATGTCCTCCCGGCGCATGTCCGAGGTCCTGAGCAAGGCCCGAGCGGCCTACGAGGTGGTGGTGATCGACTCGCCGCCCATGGTGCTGCTCGCGAGCGCCCGTTCGCTCGCTGCCCGCTCGGACGGCGTGGTGCTCGTGGTGCGGGCGGGCCAGAGCAAGAAGAACGATATCGAAAAGACACTGGCGGCGCTGGGGCCGGAGAAGCTCATCGGCGCCGTGCTCAACTGCGCGCGCATCTCAGGGCGCGGATACCGCGGGTACTACTAGCAGGATAGGAGAGGAGCGCGGAGATGATCCGGTTGTTCAATCGGTACTGGGCTTTGCCGGCGTTGGTCTCGCTGATCGTCGAGGGCGGGCTCTTGGGCGCGGCCGTGTGGTTTGCCATCCATCTGCGCCTCGGGATCGGCCCTGGAACGCCACCGCCCTGGTACGTGATCCTGCAGGAGTCGCTGGTGTTCGCGATCGTCGGGCTCCTCTGCCTGTACGCCAACGGCCTCTATGACTTCGGCGAGCGGCTGTCGCCCCGGGAGCTGATGATCCGCCTGCTGCGGACGTTCTCGATCGTGGCGCTCGCCTCCTGGGCGCTGTACTTCCTCATCCCCACGGTGGAGACGGGACGCGGCGTCTATGCCCTGTCGCTCCTCTTCGGCGCCTCCTTCGTGCTCGCCTGGCGCGTGGTGCTGGGCTGGATCCTGCGGGCGGAGGGCTTCGCCGAGCGGATCCTCATCGTGGGCGCGGACGAAAAGGCGATCGACATCGCCCGGGAGACCCTGGCGCGCAAGCACCTGGGCTACCGCGTCGTGGGCTTCCTGGACGACGATCCCCTCCTTCAGGGGGTGAGCCTCCTCAACCCGCGGGTGATCGGCACCACGGCCCAGGCCTGCGAGCTGGCCCTCCAGCACGGCGTCACCCGCGTGGTGGTGGCCGCCCTGGACTACCGGGGCCGGCTCAGCATGGACGCCCTGCTCCACTGCAAGACCCGCGGCGTCCGCGTGCAGGAGGGGTCGAGCTACTACGAGCAGATCACGGGCAAGATCATGGTCGAAGGGCTGCGCAAGTCGTGGCTCATCTTCTCCGACGGTTTCATGGTCTCCCGCGGCACCCTCTTCGCCAAGCGCCTGCTCGACGCCGTGGTGGCCGCCGCCGGCCTCGTGCTCGCCCTGCCGTTCATGCTGCTGGTCGCGCTGGCCGTGCGGCTCGACTCGCCGGGACCGGTCTTCTTCCGCCAGGACCGGGTGGGCCGCGGCGGCCGCGAGTTCACCCTCTGGAAGTTCCGCTCCATGCGCACCGACGCCGAGGCCGGCGGCGCCCGCTGGGCCGTGAAGGGCGATCCGCGGGTGACCCGCGTGGGGCGCTTCATCCGCAAGACCCGGCTCGACGAGCTGCCACAGCTCTGGAACGTCCTGGCCGGCGACATGAGCCTCGTCGGCCCCCGCCCCGAGCGCCGGATGTTCGTCGAGCAGCTCAAGGATGTCTGTCCCTGGTACGAGCAGCGGCTGGTCGTCCGTCCGGGTCTGACCGGCTGGGCACAGATCAAGGCACCCTACGCCTCCAGCTTCGAGGAATCGATCGAGAAGCTCAAGTTCGACCTCTACTACATCAAGAACCTGTCTCTGTTCCTCGACATATCGATCCTGCTCTCGACGGCCCGGATCGTGCTGCTGGGGCGAGGTGCCCGATGACCGAGATGTCCGACCCCCGCGAGATCCTCCCCGTGGACCTGAAGAGGCACGTCTCCCGCCCGCGGGCGGGCCTGAAGATCCTCTTCCTCTGCCACCGCGTTCCCTATCCGCCGGACAAGGGGGAGAAGATCCGTGCCTTTCACCTGATCCGCGGCTTGGCGCGCCGACACAAGGTGCATCTGCTCACGCTCGCCGACGGCGCGGTGCCGGACCTCGGACCCCTCGAGGAGATGTGCGAGCGGGTGGAGGTCTTCCCCCTGAGCCGGCCGGAGCGCGCGCAGGGCCGCTGACGCTCTCCTTCTTCGAGTCGGACGAGCTGACCGGCCGCCTGAAGGAGCTTGCCCGGCGCGAGCGGTTCGACGTCATGGCGGTCTTCTGCTCGGCCATGGCACCTTACGCGGCCTTGCTGCCGGACGTGCCGGCGGTCCTCGACATGGTGGACGTCGACTCGGCGAAGTGGGCGCAGTACGCGCGCTTCGCGCCGCTTCCCCTGCGTCCGGTCTACGCGCTGGAGGGCCGGCGGCTGCGCCGCTACGAGGCCTCGCTCGCCAGCCGCTTCCAGCGCATCACCCTCGCCACGGCCAACGAGGTGCGGCTCTACAAGTCGTTCGCATTGCCTGCGGGGGGTGTGGGGACGGCCCGGGTCGAGACCGTGCTTTCCGGGGTGGACTTCGACTTCTTCCAGCCCCTGGACCTGCCCAAGTCGCCCAACCCGTCGCTGGTCTTCACGGGGCAGATGGACTACTTCGCGAACGTCGACGGCGTGGTCCACTTCGCCCGCCAAGTCTTTCCGCGCCTGCGGCAGCGGTTTCCGGACCTGGATCTCGTGGTGGTGGGCCGCTCGCCGGTGCCGGCCGTGCGCGACCTGGGCGAGCTGCCGGGCGTGCAGGTGACCGGCGCCGTGGGCGACGTGCGGCCGTTCCTGGCCCGCGCCTGGGCCTTCGTGGCGCCGCTGCGGATCGCTCAGGGAGTCCAGAACAAGGTGCTCGAGGCCATGGCCTCGAGCGTGCCGGTGGCGGTGAGCGAGCGGGTGCTCGCGGGCCTCTCCGACGGCGGCTTCCGCAGCGGCCGGGACCTGCTCGCCGCCGCCTCCGACGAGGAGATGGAGCGCGCCGTGGCCACCTTGATCGAGGACGCCGCCACCCGGGAGCGACTGGCCGGATGCGCGCGGCAGCGGCTGGTCGCCACCTATCGATGGGGACCCCAACTGGACCGCTTCGAGGAGCTGCTGGGGGCCTCCGCGCGCCCGCCGGCAGGCGCGCCGTTGCCCCGGGAGGAACGCGAGACCCTGCCGGTGGGTGCCTCAGGCATTGCCGGGGAAGCGCGCCGTGCGTGACCTGATCGTGGTGGCGCTGGTCGCCGCCGCGCTGCCGGTGATCGTCTTCCGGCCGTACTTCGGTCTTCTGGTCTACGGCTGGCTGGCCTACATGCGGCCCCAGGACATGGCCTGGGGGCTGAGCCGCATGCTGCCCCTTTCGCAGTGCGTGGCGATCGCCCTGGTGTGCGGCCTGGTCCTCGCCATGGGCCGGGAACGCTGGATGGTGATCCGGGTTCAGATCGTGCTGCTCCTGCTGCTCGCCGTCTGGATCAGCCTCTCCGTGATCATGGCCGTACGGCCGGAGGTCGCGGGCGACCTCTACGGCTACTACTGGAAGGCGATCGTGATCAGCGCCATCACCACGGGGCTGGTCTCCGACCGCCGGCGCTTCACCTGGCTGATCATCCTGATCGCCTTTTCGATCGGCGTTCTGGGGGCCAAGCGCGGCCGCATCGGCCTGGTGAGGGGGGGCGCCCGCTATTACGACGGGCCGGGCGGCTTCATGTCGGACAACAACGCCTTCGCCCTGGCGCTCAACATGATCCTGCCGCTCCTGGTGGGCATCTTCATGGTCGAGAAGGAGAAGGTCCTGCGGATCACCGCCGCGGTCATGGCCGTCCTGTGCACGGTCACCATCCTCTTCACCTTCTCCCGCGGCGGGCTGCTGACCCTGGCCGCCATCGTGCCGCTGCTCGTCTGGCGCTCCCGGCACCGGCTGGCCGTCACCGCCGTGCTCGCCCTGAGCCTCGCGGGAGTGCTTTTCTTCACTTCCGATAAATTCACCGAGGCCTACCTCAGCCGGGCCGAGTCGATCTCCTCCTACGAGG
>CAXTNS010000271.1:1068-2150 GCA_964245465.1 uncultured Thermoanaerobaculia bacterium | reverse complement strand
CGTCGATGCTGCTCACGATGCTGATGCTGCTGCCCGGCGTCGCGGCGGCCGACGTGACCGTGGCCGCCTCACGGGCGTCGCCGGGCGCCCGGGACGGATTGGTCACGTTACGGGTGACCGCCGCCCCCCCCGCCCTCCCGCCGCGGGGCGTTGTCTATCCCCCCCCCCGCGGTGCGGGGCGCGCCCCGCGGCCGGCTCAACGCCTGGGAGACCTCCTGGCGGGTGTTCCTCGACTACCCCGTGTTCGGCGTGGGGCCCAACAACCTGGAGGTCGTCCACCGGACCTACTCGCCCGAGCCGGACCGCTTCCGGGTATCGCACAACGCCTACCTACAGATCCTCTCCGAGTGCGGCCTGCCGGCCCTGCTGCTGTTCCTGGGCGCCCTCGGCTGGTCCTGGTGGAGCCTCGGCCGGCTGCGAAAGTGGACGGACCTGCCCTGGGTGGAGACCTACGCCCGCATGCTCCAGATCTCGATCCTCGCCTACTTCGTGGGCAGCATGTTCCTGAACACGGCCTACCAGGAGCTGATCTACCAGCTCATGGCCCTGTCCGTGAGCGCGGAGGTGGTGGCCCGGGCTTCGGCCGCTTCCGGAAATACCGAGGCGCCCGTGCCGGCACCCGCGGATCTGCCCTGGTGGAAACGGCCTGTGCCGGTTTCCGCGAGGGTGTCCGCGAGCCTGGGGAGGACCTCCTGATGTGCGGGATCGCCGGGCTCTTCGTCTACGGTGAGCGCGGGGCCGCCCTCCGCGAGACGCTGGCGTCCATGGTGGCGCCGCTCGCCCACCGCGGGCCGGACGACCAGGGCGTGCACCTGGCCGGGTCCCTGGGCCTCGGGCACGCGCGGCTCTCCATCATCGACGTGGCCGGCGGCCACCAGCCCATCTTCAACGAAGACCGGACGGTGGCCGTGGTCTGCAACGGCGAGATCTACAACCACCGCGAGCTGCGCCGTGGCCTGGAGGAGCGGGGCCACCGCTTCGCCACCCGCTCGGACTCCGAGGTGGTGGTCCATCTGTGGGAAGAGCTGGGACCCCGCGCGGTCGAGAAGCTCGCCGGCATGTTCGCCTTGGCCGTGGCCGAC
>CAXTNS010000271.1:0-1058 GCA_964245465.1 uncultured Thermoanaerobaculia bacterium | reverse complement strand
CCTTTTCGCCTCGACGCGCGCCGAGCAGGAGCGCACGCGCGCGCTAGTGGACGCGACCAACGACGCGATCTTGATGCTCGACGACCAGGGCCGCCCGACGATGATCAACCGACGCGCGAAGTACTTCTTCGGCCTGGGTGAACACGACGTGATTGGCCGCGATTACGAGCAGCTCCAGGCGCTCTTCGCCCTGATCTTCGAGGCGCCGCACGAGTTCGCGGCGTGGCTGTCGCCGCTGCTACACGAAAGCAGCGAGCGCGCCGTGGCCGACTTCCGCCGCCGCACCCTGCTGCTTGCCCGGGACCGGATCGGCAAGAAGCCGCTCTTCCTCTCGGACGACGGCCGCCGCCTGGGCTTCGCCTCCGAGCTCAAGTCGCTCCTGGCCGCCGGCCTGGCCGGACCCGGGATCGATCCCGAGGCTCTCGACCTCTACCTCTCCTATGGCTACGTGCCCGCGCCGTGGACCATCTTCCGCGGCGCCACCAAGCTCCCCGCCGGCCATCTGGCCGTGGTGGACGAGCGGGGCCTGCGGATCGAGCGCTACTGGGACCTGCCGGTTGACCCCGTGCACGACCCGGGTTCCAAGGCGGACGAGCGCCTGACCGGAGAGCTGGAATCGCTCCTGGGCGCCGCCGTGCGCGACCGCCTGGAGAGCGAGGTGCCGCTCGGGGCCTTCCTCTCGGGCGGCCTCGACTCGGGGACCATCGTTTCCCTGATGAGTGAGGCGATGTCCAGTCCCGTGCGCACCCACACCGTGGGTTTCGCCGACCGGGAGACGGACGAGCGCGAGGACGCCGCCGCCGTGGCCCGCGCCCTGGGCACCGACCATGTGGAGACCGAGGTTCGCCCCGATCTGGTGGACGTGCTGCCGCGGATCGCCTGGCACCTCGACGAGCCGTTCGCCGATCCTTCGGCCGTGCCCACCTGGTACGTCTCCCGCGAGACGCGGCGGCGGGTCACCGTGGCCCTCTCGGGCGACGGCGGCGACGAGCTGTTCGCGGGGTATGGCGAGAAGTACGGCATGCACCTGCTGGAGGAGCGGCTGCGCTCCCTGGTCC
>CAXTNS010000270.1:0-8782 GCA_964245465.1 uncultured Thermoanaerobaculia bacterium | reverse complement strand
AATGTGGACGGTACGTTCAAGACGCCTGGGCTGCGCAATGTCGAGCTCACCGGCCCGTATTTCCACAATGGCGGCCAAGGAACGTTGCGTCAGGTGGTCGATTTCTACGACCGAGGCGGCGACTTTGGCCGGGTCGCGCTCGAGCGGATCCCCGAAGCCGCCCGCCGCGGACCACAGCACGGCGTAGACGTCGGCGGGATGCTGCACGAAGTCCTGCTGCCGGAGCTGGAGCGTTTCCCCTCGTGCTCAAGCCTTTCCTGTTGGAAGCAGCTCGTCTTGAGGTGGAGCCGAGCCGTTTTCCACCGGAGCCTTTTCCTTTCGTTCTCAAGCATATCCTGTCAGAAGCGGCTCGTTTTGAGGTGGAGCCGAAGCGTTTCCTGCCGGAGCTGAGCCGCTTCCCCTCTATCCGAACGGCAATGCCAACCCCTCGATCTCCAAAAGCCGGGACTTCGCCTCCAGCCCGCCGCCGAAGCCCGTGAGCGAGCCGTCTGCTCCGATGACCCGGTGGCAGGGGACGACGATCGGGAGGGGATTGGCCCCGTTGGCGCGTCCCACGGCGCGAGCGGAGCCGGGACGTCCGAGAACCGCGGCGATCTCGCCGTAGCTCCGGGTCTCGCCAAAGGGGATCTTCCTGAGCTCTTCCCAGACCGCCAGCTCGAAGGGCGTCCCGGCCGGGGCGAGCGGAAGGTCGAACTCGCGCCGCTTGCCCGCGAAGTACTCCTCGAGTTGCCGGCGCACCTCGGCCGTGCGGCCGGGGTCCTCGACGACCTCGATCCCCCGGTTCCGCATTCTCTCCGTCACCTTCTGGGAATCGCGGCCCTCTTTACCGCTGAACTCGATGCGGACCACGGCGCCCGCTTCGTCGACCACGCAGAGCAGGGGACCGCAGGGGCTTTCGACGGTGGTGATGTACAAGGTCATGGCTCATCCTTCAGGCTTTGCCAGAGGTGGAAGGTGGCCCAGCTCCTGTAGGGGGCGAAGGGCCGCATCAGCTCCAGGGTCTCGGCCGGTCCGGGCCGGTCCGGGAGGTTGAAGAACCTGGCGAGCCCTTTCACGAGGCCCGCATCGCCCACGGGCACGCAGTCCTCCAGGCCGAAGGCCCGCATCATCAGGTACTGGGCGGACCAGCGGCCGATCCCGCGCACGGCCACCAGCCCGGCCTCGGCTTCCTCGGGAGGGGCCGTGGCCAGCCGCGCGAGGTCGAGCTCGCCGGCCACGATCTTCCGGGCGGCGCCGATCAGGTACTCCGCCTTGCGCCGGGAGAACTGTACCCGTGTCAGCTCCTCGACCGCGAGGTTGGCCACCGCCTCGGCCGTGGGAGGGGCGAGGAGCCCGCCAATCCCTCCGGGAACGGGCGTGCCGGCCCGCTCCGCCAGCCGCCGCCTCAGGGTGTAGGCGAAGGCGAGGTTGATCTGCTGCCCCACGATCACCCAGGTGAGGCCGTCGAAGAGGTCCGGCGTCTGGGGGATGCGCAGGCCCAGCCGGCCAGCCACGACCGGCGCCAGCCGGGGCGAGGCCGAGACGTGGCGCTCGAAGGGCTCGGGATCGACGTGGAGCCCGAGCAGGCGTCGCAGATAGTCCCGGGCCTGGTCCTCCGCGCCGATTGCGATGGGCAGCCGGCGTCCCTCCAGCGTCGCCCGAGCCTCTCTGTCCGCCAGCTCCACGCGCAGCAGGGCGGGCCTGCCGTCGATCCACAGCCCTAGGGCGAAACGGTGGCCGTCGACCTGGACGGTGAGGCTCTCCGCGTCCCGCCCCAGATAGCCCAAGGTGCGGCCGATGGGATAGGCGGGAGGGAGCAGGATTCGGAAAGAGCGTGCCGGGGCCATGGCGGATTATGATATGGGACTGCATGGTATCCTGTCGTTCATGGGAAGACCGGAGAGATCGACCCGCCTCTTCTATTTGATGCCCGTGAAGAATAACATATTCCAAAGGAACGACTTCGAAAGGAGGACGCCATGAGTCAGCCAGCCTTCTCGGCGCTCGCGCCTCTGCCCTTTGACCTCGTCTACGACGACGGAGAGCCTTTGGAAAGCGGATGGCATGTTCTTCAGTTTCACTTCTTCCTGGATCTGATCCCCCAGGCCATGGCGGAGCAGGGCCGGAGCGACTTCTATACCGGTGGGAACATGTTCGTGTACTACTCCGTTGATCAGGCGCGGGAGGTGGCCAGCGGTCGGCCCTATTTCCGGGGGCCGGATGTCTTCTGGGTGGACGGAGTTGCGCCTACTCCCATCCGCAAGGCCTGGATGTCATGGGAGGAGGGCGGACGCCTTCCCGACTTCATCGTCGAGCTGCTGTCCTCCTCCACGGCCAAGATCGACCGCGTCGACAAGAGAGATCTCTATGCCCGGGTCTTCCAGACGTCAGAGTACTTCCTGTATGACCCGGAGGCCCGCAAACTGGAGGGGCTTCGCCTCATGGGCACTGCCTATCAGCCGATGATCCCCAACGGCGAGGGACGGTTCTGGGGCCAGCAACTCGGGGTGTTCCTTGGGCCGTGGCATGGCCCTTATGGCGGTTATGAAGACGACTGGATTCGGCTGTTCCGTTCCGACGGGAGCTTGGTGCCGACCGCGAGTGAAGCCGAACGCCACCCGTGCTGACGCCGAATGCCAGCGCGCCGAAGCCGAAAGCCAACGTGCAGAAGCGGAGCGCCAGCGTGCCGAGCAGGCCGAAGCCGAGGTGGCCCGCCTGCGGGCTCTGCTCGAAGAACGGGAGCGGACCGGCTCAGCCTGAAGGCTTCCGGAACCGGTCGATCCACTCCGCGAAGTGTTCCAGGAACATCACCAGATAGCTCCGGACCTTCTCGTCCGTCAGGCGGCCTTCGGCGTCGAACCGCTCGTGGGCGCGGCCGACGAGAACCTCGGGCTGGAGCATGGCCGGCGTGTTCGTGAACACGAAGGCCTGCCGGAGCTGGCTCTGTCCGCGGGCGGTGCCGGTCGTGCCGGGCGAGGCGCCCATCACGGCCGTGGGCTTGCCCCCCAGAACCGACTTGCGGGGCGGCCGGGAGAGCCAGTCGATGGTGTTCTTCATCACTCCGGACGTGCCGTGGTTGTACTCCGGGGTGGCGATCAGCAGCCCGTCCGCGGCGGCGATGGCCTCCCGCAACACGGCCACGGCCGGGGGCGCGCCGGCGGTCTCCACGTCCTCGTTGTAGAGCGGAATCTCGGCGATGTCATGGATCTCGATGCGCAGCCGTTCAGGGGCCAGCTCCTGCGCGGTCCGCAACAGGGCTTTGTTGTAGGACGCCCGCCGCAGGCTGCCCGCGATCGCCACCACTTTCAATGTCGACTCGGAGCTTTCCATG
The DNA here is from genome assembly GCA_964245465.1 of uncultured Thermoanaerobaculia bacterium. Classification (GTDB taxonomy): domain Bacteria; phylum Acidobacteriota; class Thermoanaerobaculia; order Multivoradales; family UBA5704; genus DATARR01. The sequence goes on along the minus strand of CAXTNS010000270.1, from coordinate 5,472 downwards.
CTCGAACTCCTCCCTTCCTGAGATCCTATACTCCGGACGGGAGGTATGGCATGGAACGGCGAGCGTTGGGAAAAACTGGCCTTCAGGTGCCCGTGATCGGCATGGGAACCTGGAAAACTTTCGACGTGCGTGGAACGAGGGCTGAAGCGAACGCCCGGGAGATCGTCGACCGTGCCCTGTCCGCGGGCGTGGACTTCTTCGACTCCTCTCCCATGTACGGCCAGGCGGAGCGCGTTCTGGGCGAGGCGCTGGAGGGGCGGAGGGAAGAGGTACTGGTGGCTACCAAGGTCTGGACCCGCTCGCCTGCCGAGGCCCGTGTCCAAGTCGACGTGGCGCTCCGCTTCTTCGGCGGGCACGTCGATCTCTATCAGGTCCACAACCTCGTGAGCTGGCGGGAAAACCTGGCGCTTCTGGAGGGCCTGAAGGAGTCCGGCAGGATCGCGGCGATCGGTGCCACCCACTACAGCCCCTCCGCGTTCGGCGAGCTGCGCGAGGTGATGGAGACGGGACGCGTCACGGCCATCCAGATCCCCTACAACCCGCGCGAGCGCGATGTGGAACGGGAGATCCTGCCGCTGGCCGCCGACTTGGGGCTCGGCGTCGTGGTCATGCGTCCGTTCGGTGAGGGGAGCCTGATGAGAAGGCTCCCGCCGGTAGCGGACCTGGAGCCGCTGGCCCCGTTCGGCGTCCATACCTGGGGGCAGGCGCTGCTCAAATAGATCTTGAGCGACGAGCGCTGTCACGTCGCCATTCCGGCCACGTCGAAACCCGAGCGCGTGACCGAGAACGCGGGCGCGGGCTCGCCGCCGTGGTTCGGTCCCGAGGAACGGGATTACGTGGCGCGGCGTTTCGCGTCTTGAGGAGGAGCCATGTCGATCCGAATCGTCCGTCTGGGAACACCGCGAGCCGAGGGGGAGGGCCTTCGCCTGGGCACGGTCCGCCGTCCTCCCCGGGGCGTGCGCAAGGAAGACTACGCCCGGCTAGATTATTACGATCTCTGGCTGCCGGACCTGGCACCCAGCGCGGAGCTGGTCAAGCTGGCGCTCTCACCTCCGTTCACCCCGGAGCGCTGGGAGAAATTTTCGAGAGCCTATCGCCGCGAGATGAAGGAGCCTTCCGCCGAGCGCTTCCTCTCCTTGCTGGCCGTCCTGTCCCACAAGACGGATCTTTCGGTCGGCTGTTATTGCGAGAACGCGGAGCGTTGTCACCGGTCCATTCTGCGCGATCTCCTTATCGAGCACGGGGCCAGGATCGCCTGAGGATCTGGGCATGTTTTTCGCAATTCTTGCTCTCGAAGCTCGGGGACTGTCCCGAGGTGAGCGCGAGAGGAGGAACGACATGGCCCACGAGAAGACCGACATCGAGAAAATCCGCGACCTGATCAAGGACATCCGCTTTGCGATGCTGACCACGCTCGACGAGGACGGTTCCCTGAGGAGCCGCCCGATGGGAACCCAGGAGGCCGAGTTCGACGGCGACCTCTGGTTCTTCACCGCCGCCAGCTCTGCCAAAGTGGATGAGGTCGAGCGCGACGAGCGGGTGAATGTGAGCTACGCGGCGCCGGACGACAACCGCTACCTCTCGATCTCCGGCACCGCCCGGCTGGTGCGCGACCGGGCCAAGAGCAAGGAGCTCTGGAACCCGGTGCTCAAGGCCTGGTTCCCCAAGGGGCTCGACGATCCGGACCTCGCCCTGCTGCGGGTGCGCGTGGAGAAGGCCGAGTACTGGGATGCGCCGTCCAGCAAGATGGTACAGCTCGTGGGCTTCGTGAAGGCTATCGTAACCGGCAAGCGTGCGGACGACTTGGGCGAGAACGAGAAAATCGATCTCACAGGCACGGTTCCTCAGGAGGAATCGGTGGGAGTTGGAAAGAGGGGTTGACAACCTTTTCGGCCTGCTCCATACTCTGCCCCTCTTGATGAGGTCTGACATGATTCCGAACGCTCTCTTGAACCAAACCCCGATCCGCAAGGCCGAGCCTTGTTTCGGGCGAGGGACCGCACTCTAGGAGAGCTTTCGAAAGCGGCTTCATGACGAAAGCCTTCCTGGGTGCGAGCCCGGAAGGCTTTTTCGCTTCCTGGGCATCAAAAAGATTTCAAGCTCGGTGTACAACGCCCGATTCAGGCCGGAAACCGATCGGTCCGGCGGTGCACGCGCCTCGCGCGAGCGATCGGACGGCGTGTATTCCGTGAACGGTTTCTGAACCGAAAGGGGGAAGGCCTGACAACGGATAGCTCAGAGGTAGAGCACCGGGCTTAGGGCTCGGCTGTCGTGGGTTCGACTCCCACTCCGACACCACCTGCAAAGTGGTTTCAAAGCAGTAAGGCCGCCGAGGCCACCCTGGTGACGCGACGCGAGGAGACGGCGGCCGTCCTCTCGCAGGCCAACACGGCCCGCATCTTCGAGTCGAACCCAACTCTGATGCGTCTGCGTGAGCTGGAGGTGCTGGAGAAGGTGGTGGAGAAGGCCAACCTCTCCGTCGTCCTCGGCGACGGCGGTCTCGCCGAGCGCGTCGTCAAGCTGCTGTAGGTCTGCTGACGTCATCTCCGTTTCTGGATGGCGTCTTTTTTGCCGCTACAATTCCCCGCCATGATGGGAGATCCGCGTGCCTACACCCTGATCACGACGGACGCGGCGCTGGCCGAAGCCAGCCGCCTCTGGGCCGAAGCCCCGGTCCTGGGACTCGACACCGAGTTCGTCCGCACCAACACGTTCTTCCACAAGCTGGGCCTGATCCAGGTCTCGGAGGGCCAGACCTCCTGGCTCGTCGATCCCTTGGCGGTCCGGGATCTCACGCCGCTCGCGGCGGTCTTCCGCTCGCCGGGCGTCAAGGTGCTGCACTCGGCGAGCGAGGACATGGAGGTCTTCTACCGCAACCTCGGCGTCCTCCCCGAGCCCCTGTTCGACACCCAGGTGGCTGGCGCGCTCGCGGGGGCGGGGGCATTCCTCTCCTATCAGAAGATCGTGGCCGCCTATCTTGGTGTCGAGCTGGCGAAGGAGGAGACCCGCACGGACTGGATCGCCCGGCCCCTCTCCGCCGCCCAGCTCGCCTACGCGGCCGAGGACGTGGCCTTCCTGGTCCCCCTCTACGAGCGCCTCAGGAGCGATCTCGAAGCCCAGGGCCGCCTCTCCTGGCCGTTCGAAGACTCTGAGGCCCTGCTCGACACCTCCCGATTCGAGGAGGATGCCGAGGGCGCCTACCTGCGCGTCAAGGGCGCCGGACGGCTCGACCGCCGGCAGCTCGCGGCCCTGCGCAGCCTCGCCGCCTGGCGCGACCGCGAGGCTCGGCGGCGCGACCTACCACGCAGCTTCGTGCTCAAGGAAGACCTCCTCCTGGCGCTCGCCACTCGACGGCCCAAGCTCCAACGGGATCTCCAGAAGCTGCCCTCCTACGATCCCCGCCAGGGAGCGAAAGACGCCGAAACGTGGCTCCAGCTCATCGAGGAGGCGGAGGTCCTGCCGGAATCGGATCTGCCGCCGAGGATCACGGGCACGCCCCTCTCGCCGGCCGTGCGGGATCTGGAGAACCGTCTGCGCGAGCGGGTGCGGAAGACGGCCGCCGCGCTCAACGTGCCCCCCGAGGTGCTGGCCCCGCGCCGCACCCTCGACGCCCTGCTGCGGCTCACCGTGGGCAAGGACGATCCCCGGCTGCCCCGTGAGCTCGAAGGCTGGCGGCGGGAGGTGGTCGGCGAGGACCTCCTGCGCGAGGCCCTCGCCGCAGGCGTTACCCAGTCGTCCTAATCGTTCCGCAAAGCCACCATGGGGTGCACCCGGGTGGCGCGGCGGGCCGGCAGCCAGGAGGAGAGCAGGGCCACCAGCAGCAGCGCGAGGGGATCGCCACGTAGGTCGCCGGGTCCGCGGCGGTGACGCCGAAGAGCGAGCTGCGCAGCAGCTTCGAGGCGGCGAAGGCGGCCGGGAGGCCGATGCCGGCGCCAATGGCGGCGAGCGTCAGCCCCTGGCGGATCACCAGCGCCAGCACGCCCCAACGCTCGGCGCCCAGGGCCATGCGCACGCCGATCTCCCGCGTCCGCTCGGTCACGATGTAGCCCAGGACGCCGTACAGGCCCACGGCCGCCAGGACGAGGGCCAGCACTGCCAGAATTGCCAGGAGGACCAGGTTGAACCGCCGCGCCGCGATCGACCCGGCAAGACGCTGCTCCATGGTGGCGACGTTATGGACGAGCACGTTGCGGTCCACGGCGAGCACGGCCTTGCGGGTCGCGCCGATGAGGGCAGCCGGATCGCCTTTCGCCCGCACCGTGAAAAATCCGGAGGACCGCGGAGCCAGGTCGAAGGGGCGGTACATCTGGGGCTTGGGCCGCGCTTCCAGGCTCTCGTGGTGGACATCTTCCGCGACGCCGACGACCGTGGTCCAGGGCGCGCTGGGCGGGCCGACCCGCAGCCGGCGGCCCACGGGATCGTCGGCGCCCCAGAAGCGGCGGGCCATTTCGCGGCTCACCACGGCGACCGGCGAGCCGGCGTGGATCTCGGCCTCGGTGAAGACCCGGCCGCGCACGATGGGGACACCCAAGGTATGGAAATACCCGGGGCTCACGCCGGTCACCCAGACCTCGGGCGACTCCTCCGGCGGCAGCGGCTCGTGGCCCTCGATGAACAGGCCGCGCAGGATCATGGAGACGCCTTCCAGGGGGAGCGCGTCGCTGAAGGCGGCGGACTCGGTGCCGGGCTGGGTCGCGAGCCGTTGCGCCACCTCCTTGTAGTAGTTGAGCTGCCGCACCGGGCTCTCATAGGCCTGGCTCGGGAGCTCCACGGCCAGGGCCAGCAACCGCTCCGCGGAGAACCCGGGATCGACCGAGCGCAGCGTCACGAAGCTCCGCAGCAGCAGGCCCGAGAGTACCAGCAGGATCACCGAGAGGGCCACCTCGGCCATCACCAGCAGACCGCGGGCGCGTCCCGACCGGCGCTGCTCGCCCTCCTTGAGCGGCTCGGTGAGATCCACCCGCGAAGCCGAGAGGGCCGGCGCCAGGCTGAAGAGGAGCCCGGTCACGAGAGAGAGCAGCAACGTGAAGGCGAGCACCGGAGCGTCGATGCGGATCGGCACCTGGCGCAGCAGGCCACCCCAGAAGTCGGCGGGCATGAGCGCCACCAGCAGCCGGACTCCGCCGAAGGCGAGCCCCAGTCCCAAGACCCCGCCGAGGAGGCCCAGGAGCGCGCTTTCCGTGAGGAGCTGGCGGGTGATGCGCCGCCGGCCCGCCCCGAGCGCCGTGCGCACGGCCATCTCCCGGCGGCGCGCGGCGACCCGGGCGAGCAGGAGGTTGGCCACGTTGGCGCAGGCGATCAGCAGCACGAGGCCCACGGCGCCCAGGAGGAGGAGCAGGGCCGGCCGCACGTTACCGATCAGGTGCTAGAAGAGCGGGGTCACCTCGAGTTTCGTCTCGGGCATGGCAAAGCGCGGAGATCCTCCGGGGCCTCTGGGTCCTCCCGGCCCTGGACCCGCGATGCGAATCGTCA
>CAXTNS010000269.1:8414-8806 GCA_964245465.1 uncultured Thermoanaerobaculia bacterium | reverse complement strand
GATACAGGCTGGGCGGCGTTCGTCCGGACGGTTTCTGTGGTACCTCGGGAGGGTCCACACTTGACGACGACGAAGGATCGGGCGACGGGGCAGGCCGTGGTCCTCGCCATCGGCGAGAACATGCGCCAGAGCCTGGAGCCGCTGGTGACGAAGACGATCGCGCCCAGCCTGTATCAGGTCTATCTCCATCCGGACGATTACGACTACCTGCGCACGCTGTTTGGAGAGCTGGAGGCGGAGGCCAAGGCGCTCCTCGACCAGGAGTTGGAGCGGCTGAACCGCGGGTCCTCGCCCGTGTTCTCCCGCCTTCTGCGCAAGAAGGAGACCGCGCCGCAGGCCCCCAAGTACGTCAGCGCCGACTGGAACTCGGGCAAGACGAAGGGCATCGTCTC
>CAXTNS010000269.1:5083-8404 GCA_964245465.1 uncultured Thermoanaerobaculia bacterium | reverse complement strand
GCTTCCAGGAGGATCCCAACGGCACGCTCAACCCGGGGGACGTGGAGGTGGTCTCCGAGTTCGCCCGGCCTCCCGAGGCGGGCTATGGCGCAGGGAACAAGACTCACCGCATCTCCACCACCCGGCGGCTCGGCCAGATGACGACCCACCGGGAGACGGTGGCGGCGAGCACCTCGCCCATTCCTCCCCCGCCGCCGGTATCTTCCGGGGTTTCCGGGGTTTCCGGGGCCTCCGCGGGAACCATGGAGTCGGCCACACCGGTGGCCCTCGCCCGGTTGACCTACCAGGACGACCGGGGCAAGCACACGTTCCTGATGACCAAGGAAGAGATCGTCCTCGGCCGCCAAGCGCCGGACGTGTGGGCCGACCTGTCGCTCGATACCTCTCTGGACGTCTCCCGCGAGCACGCGCGGCTCCAGCGCACCCCGGCCGGAGCGTTCCGCATCAAGGACCTCTCGAAGCTCGGCACTACGGTCAACGGCACGCCTCTGCCGCGCAGCCTGGAGTCGGTCGACGGCGGCGTGCGTGACCTCGACCGCTGGGCGAACCTGCCGGACAAGGCGCGGATCGGCCTCGCGGGGGTCATCTACCTGGACTTCGAGAGGATCTGATGGCAACCCTCTACTTCGCCCGTCTGGCTTTCCTGGTGGTGCTCCTCCTCGTCGCGGGCACGCTGACGGCGCTCGCCGCCCGGGAGAAAAAGTAGCTTGGCGTCCGCGAGCTCCAGGCGTCCCTTGTCCGCGTCCGGCAGCGATCCGGGCCGCGAGCGGGAGAACAACGAGGACCGGGTCCTCTGCGATCCCGAGCGGGGGATCTATGCCGTGATCGACGGAGTGGGCGGCGAGTCCGGGGGCGAGGTCGCGGCGCAGACGGCGCTCGAGATCTTGAAGGCCCGCCTGTCCCGGCGGACGACCGACGCCGCCCGCCTGATCCGCGAGGCCATCGCGCTCGCCAACAAACAGATCTACGACCAGGCGCAGGCCAATCCGGCGCTCGCCAACATGGCCTGCGTGCTCACGGTGGCCGTGGTGGACGGCAACCGGGCCACGATCGGCCACGTGGGCGACAGCCGCCTCTATCTCCTGCGGCGGGGCGAGATCACCAAGGTGACCCGCGACCATTCCCCGGTGGGGGCTCGGGAGGACGCCAGGGAGATCTCGGAGGAAGAGGCCATGCGCCACCCGCGGCGCAACGAGATCTTCCGCGACGTGGGTTCCGCTCCCCACGAGCCGGACGAGGAAGGGTTCATCGACATCACCTCCATCTCCTTCGAGCCGGACGCGGCGCTGCTCCTGTGCAGCGACGGCCTCTCGGACCTCGTCACGTCGCAGGCGATCCTCTCCACGGTCGAGGGCAACGCGGACGATCCCCACGCGGCCGTCGAGGAGCTGATCGCCCAGGCCAACGCGGCCGGGGGCAAGGACAACGTCTCCGTGGTGCTGGTCGAAGGCGAGCGCTTCGCAGAGAGCGCCCGGAGACGCCGGACCCCGAGCGCCGCGACGGCACCTGCCCGTCCTCAGCTTCGGGGCGCGGGAGTCGCCAAATCGGCGGGTCCCGGGCGGTTCCTGAGGGCCTTCGTGAGCCGGCCGGCCTTCCTTCTCTATGGATTGATCCTGGGCGCATGCGCCTGGGCCGCTTTCGGGCAGGGGCTCCTCCCCAACCTGTTCAAGCCCGGGGATGGCGGAGACGGCGATGACAACGTCTTCGCCGCCGGCCTCCTGCGCGTGGGCGTAGGAGACGGCGGGACCGCCACGATCACGGAGGCGCTCGCCAAGGCCGGTCCGGGGCAGACGGTCCTGGTGGCTCCCGGGGAGTACCGCGAAACCCTCCAACTCCGCAACGGCGTGCACCTGGTGAGCCAGGTCCCCCGGGGCGCCGTGATCCTGCCGCCGGCCGGGAGCGGTGTGCCCGCGGTGACAGCCCAGGGAGTCTCGGGGGGCCGCATCGAGGGTTTCCGCATCGTGGGCAATCCGCAGACTCCCCTCCAGGTGGGGTTGCGCCTCGTGGACTCCGACATCATGGTCGACGGAGTCGAGATCTCGGGCGCCCAGACGGCGGCGATCGACTTCGTGGGGGCGGACCGCTCGACGGTGCGCTACAGCTATCTCCACGACAACCCCGGCGGAGGGGCGCTCGTCGAAGGGAGCTCGGTGCCCCGCCTGCTCCAGAATCTGATCTTCAGGAACGGCCGAACACCCGGCGGCCCGGCCCGGCCCGGCGTCGAGGTACGCGGCCAGGCTCGGCCGGCGCTGATCGGTAACCGCATCGAGGGCAATGCTGGAGCCGGTGTCACGATGACCGCGGCCGATCAAGCGGACGAGGTCTTTTTCTGGAACTCCTTCGGCAGTGTCGGCCGCGCTCAGGCAGTCCACGTTTCGGCTCCCATCACACCCCAGACGCCGGGACAGGGACCTTGATGCTGACCGTGCAGCAGGTGGGCCGTTTCGAGATCCGGGACTTCCTGGGCCGCGGCGCCATGGGCGACGTCCACCTTGCGTGGGACCCGCGGGAGAGCCGCGAGGTGGCGCTCAAGGTGGTTCGCGCCAAGCACGTAGATCCCGAGATGCTGGAAGCGGAGAAGAACGGCGTCTCCCTTCAGAGACAGCTTTCGGAGGTGGCGCCGCAGGTGGCGGCCGTCTACGAGTGGGGGGAGGACAGCGGTTTCTTCTGGGTGTCCATGGAATACGTGCCCGGCACGGACCTGGCGCACATGATCCAGCACGGGCCGCTCCCCGAGGACTACGCGGCCTTCTTCGCCCACCAGCTCTGCGAGATGCTGGAGGCCTGCCACCAGTTTTCGGGAGAGATCGGCGGGCGCAAGATCTACGGCGTGGTCCATGGCGACATCAAGCCGGAGAACGTGCGGATTCAGGACGGCGAGCGCGTCCGGGTGCTCGACTTCGGCATCGCCAAGCACCTGTCGCAGACCCGGCGGTTCACGGTCAACCTGTTCGGCAGCCTCCCCTACACGCCGCCCGAGCGGCTGGAGAAGGGCGGAGTAGACCGCCACTCGGATCTTTGGGCTCTGGGCGTAGTTCTCTATCTGATGGTCGCGGGCTATCCCCCCTTCTCGGGGGAAGACTCCGAGGAGCTGGAAGGGAAGATCCGCTCGGGCGAGCCGCCCCGGCCTCTGCCGGACGACGTGTCTCCGGGCCTCAAAAAGATCATCCGGAAGAGCCTGGCCTTCGATCCCGCCCGGCGGTACGCGAGCGCCGTGGAGATGAAGGCGGACCTGGAGGCCTGGAAGGATGGCCAGCCCCTGCCCTCCGAAGCGCAACAGCCTGCCCCGTCTCCAGCCGAGGATCTGAACGCCACGCGGCG
>CAXTNS010000269.1:2283-5073 GCA_964245465.1 uncultured Thermoanaerobaculia bacterium | reverse complement strand
CGTTCCTCCTCCTCCACCCGCCGCGTTGGTGCCCCCCACGGCCATCGAGCCGCCTCCGGCCCCGCGTCCCACGGGACGCCGCCGGCTCCGGCTTCAGAGCATGGGCGTGCTCCTCCTGCTCGTGGGGAGCCTGATGCTGGCGTCCCAGGTATGGGTGCGGAGCGAAGCCTCGGAGATCCGCCACGATCTCGCAACCGACACCTCGCCCAACCTCGACGACCTGTGGTCGAGGTATCAGAGAATCGCGCCCTTCAGCCTGCCGGGCTCCGACGTGAGAGAGGTGCGGACGGAGCTGCGGGAGGCCATGCTCCGGTCGGCGGACCGCATCCTGGAGAGCTACCACGGCGATTCCCCCTCGACCACGGAGCGGGGCTGGCAGAAGGCCCATGACCATCTGAAGGCCGCGCTGGACCTCCAGTTCCGCGACAAGCCCACGCGGGCCAAGATGATGTACGCCAAGGCCCACCTGGACCGCATCGAATCGCAGACGCTGCGCGGCCGCGGCCAGCGAGACCCGGCGCGCCAGAAGGTCCGCGAAGCCGTGGAGGAGTTCCGCGACGCCGCGAAGCTCGCTCCCGACTGGCCCGATCCCTACCTCGGTCTTGCCCGCGTGTACGCCTACGAGCAGTTCGACCTGAAGCAGCTCGAAGAGTCCCTCTCCGAGTTGGAGCGCCACGGCTATCCCACGGGCCGGCGCGAAAGGGCGATGCTGGCCGACGGCTACCGCATGCGCGCCCAGGAGCTGCTCGCCCAGGCCACCAGTGCCCGGGGGACCGACCAGGAGACCGAGCTGCTCGAAAGCGCCCGCGACCACTTCACTCAGGCGATCGACCTCTACCGCGAGGCCGGCAGCTTCGCCAACGCCCGGGGCAACATGGCCGACTCGGCCAAGCAGCTCCAGGGGATCCTGTGGCGGCTGGAGGAGCTGGGAGTCTGGTGAGCCCCGCACCGATCATGGAGACGACATCTTGGCCGTAACCCGCAGCACCGCCGCTGAACGGCGCCAGGCTTCCTCCGCCCCCAAGGGGACGATGCCCATCCCCAGTTTCCGGAGCGCCCTCGCGCGCAACCGGGAAGCTGCTCTTCTGGCGGCCGGGGCGCTCGTGGCCCTGTTCGCCCTGGTGCTCGTTTATCTGGCGACGGCCAAGCCCTTGGAGGGGATCAAGCCGAAGCTCGCCTCGGGGGAGATCGTCAACCTGAACGACCTGAAGAGCTCGGACCAGCTCCTGCCGGTGCTCGACGCGCTCGACAGCTCGGCCGAACGATCGTTCGTGGCGCGGGAGATCTGGAAACGGGCCCACGAGGGCAATTTCCCCAACGTGGGCGAGCTGTCGAGGATCCGCGTCCCTGCCTCGGCCATCGAAGGCGACCGGCGCCTGGAGGGGCTGCGCGAGCGGATGGAGGCGGCGAAGCGCCGGGCGGCCCCTGAGGACGCGGCGAGCGTCACCATCTCCCTCCTCTCGCTCCAGCAGATCCGCGAGGTCAAGCCGCGGCTGGTGGTGCGCGCGCCGGGCGATTTCCGCTCCTCGTTCTGGCTCTGGTCGGTCCTGTTCCTCCTGGCCTTCGCGGTGGTCCACGCCGTCTGGCGGGTCCGGCGTTTCGAGGGGGACCAGCTCATCCTGCCCACGCTCCTCGTGCTGACCGCCATCGGTCTGGCCGTGATGGTCTCCATCCGCGATCCCCTGCGCGACCTGCCGATCTTCCGCACGTTCGTTCAGGGCGTGCTCGGCGGCGTGGCCCTGATGATCGCGGGGAGCCTGGTGGACTGGGAGCGCTCGCCCCTGCGGCGGCGGAGCTTCGCCCCGCTGTTCGCGGCTTTCGGCATCTCGGTCATCCTGATCCTCTTCGGCAGCGGCCCCGGGGGAAGCGACGCCAAGGTGAACCTGTTCGGGTTCCAGCCGGTGGAGGCGATCAAGATCCTCATCGTCCTCTTCCTGGCCGGCTACTTCTTCGACCGCTGGGAGTTCCTGCGCGAGCTGCCGGAGACGCGGGGCGCCCTGCCGGGGGTGTTGCGCAAGCTGGGCATCCCCAAGCTCGAATACCTGCTGCCGCCCGTGCTGGCGATCGGCCTGGTGCTGGTCTTCTTCTTCCTTCAGAAGGACCTGGGGCCGGCGCTCATCCTCTCCTTCCTGTTCCTCATCCTCTACTGCGTGGCGCGCGGCAAGCCGTGGATGGCGCTGGCGGGCACGTCCGTGATCGTGGCGGCCTTCGCGATCGGCTACAAGCTGGGCATCCCCCGCACGGTGAGCGGCCGCCTCTCCATGTGGCTCTCGCCGTGGGACAACGCCTTCCGCGGCGGCGACCACCTGGCCCAGGGGCTGTGGGCTCTCGCGGGCGGCGCCTTGACGGGCACGGGGCTCGGCCTGGGCCAGCCGCAACGGGTGCCCGAGGTGCATACGGACCTCGTGCTCGCGGCCGTGGGCGAGGAGCTGGGTTTCCTGGGCATCCTGGTGGTGCTGGCCCTCTGGACGCTCCTGATCTGGCGGGGGTTCCGGGCGGCTTTCCGGGCCAGCGGGGTCTACAGCTTCTTCCTGGCCCTGGGCCTCACGGTGCTGGTCGCCGTTCAGACCCTGCTGATCACGGGGGGCATTCTGGGCGTGTTCCCTCTCTCGGGCGTGGTCTCGCCCTTCCTCAGCTCGGGGCGCACGGCCATGCTGGCCAACTTCCTGATCCTGGGCATGCTGGCGGCCATCTCGGCCCATCCCGGAAACCCTGCAAGCACGCGACGGTTCCATGGCGCGGCGAAGTGGACGGCCGTGCCCAGGTCCATTGCGGGAGTGGTTTCGGCCT
>CAXTNS010000269.1:0-2273 GCA_964245465.1 uncultured Thermoanaerobaculia bacterium | reverse complement strand
AAGTGGACGGCCGTGGGATTGGGGCTGGTGCTCGCCGTGATCCTCGCCCGGGCGGCGCAGGTGCAGGTGCTCCAGGCCGACCGCTTCCTCACCCGTGGCGCGCTGACGATCCAGGCCGACGGCTACCGGCGCTTTCAGTACAACCCGCGCCTGGTGGACATCGCCCGTGGCATCCCTCGCGGCAACGTCCTGGACAGAAACGGCGTCCTCCTCGCGACCAGCGACCCGGCCGAGCTCGAAAAGCGGCGGGCCATCCTGGAGCGTGCCGGGGCGACGTTCGATCTCCCGGAAAGACCCGACCGTGGCGACCGGTTCTATCCCTTCGAAGGCGTCACCTTTCATCTCCTCGGGGACCTGAACAACCGGGTCAACTGGGCCGCTTCGAACACCTCCTACGTGGAGCGCGACTCGCGCATCCGCCTCCAGGGGTACGACGACTTCGCGGGCATCGTCGAGGTCCTCCAGCCCGACGGCCGGATCACCCGCGAGGTCCAGCTCGACTACAGCGAGCTGGTTCCCCTGCTGCGCCACCGCTGGCAGCCGGACCATCCCGAGGTGAAGAAGATCCTGGACCGCGACCGCACGGTGCGCATGACGATCGACGCGCGGCTCCAGAAGAGGGCCGCGGCGATCCTCGAGAAGTACGCCAAGCCGGAGGGCCACGGCGCCGCGGCCGTGGTGATGGACGCGGAGACGGGCGACCTCCTGGCCTCCGTGAGCTATCCCTGGCCCAAGAAGCTGCCGGTCGAGATGTCTGAAGAGGAGGATGAAGATGACCGCGTCCTGATCGACCGGGCGCGCTATGGCATCTACCCCCCGGGCTCCACCTTCAAGATGGTCACGGCCATGGCGGCCCTGCGCAAGGACCCGGAGATCCCGGACCGCACGTTCCTCTGCCAGGCGCTCCCCGACGGGCGTGTGGGCAACCGGGTGCGCGGCTGGGGCCGGCCCATCCGCGACGACCCTACGGACCACGTGCCGCACGGGGACGTGCGCCTCCAGGAGGGCATCGTGGTCTCCTGCAACGCCTATTTCGCGCAGCTCGGCACGTACGCGGTCGGCGCCGAGCCCCTGCTGGCGACGGCCAAGGCGCTCGGCATCTCGGTCGCCAGCCCCAACACGGCCGAGCAACTGAAGGACGCCCTGCCCCAGGCCTCCTACGGCCAGGGCCAGGTGGTGGCGACCCCGTTCCAGATGGCCCGCGTGGCGGCGACGCTGGCGGCTCACGGCACCATGCCGGAAGGACGCTGGATCCTGGACGAGAGCAACACCCGGCGGACCGAGCCCGTGCGCATCCTGGAGGGGGACCTCGCGCCCATCCTTACCCGAGCCATGCGCCGGGTGGTGACCGAGGGCACGGCGGCGCGCTTCCTCTCCGGCGTCCAGCCGGCGATCGCGGGCAAGACCGGCACGGCCGAGGTCCAGGGCAAGGACTCGCACTCCTGGTTCATCGGCTTCGCACCATACGAAGCCGCGGGCGGCAAGCGGATCGCCTTCGGCGTGATCGTGGAGCACGGCGGCTACGGTGGCCGGCTGGCGGCCCCGGCCGCGGGCGAGATCGTGCAGGAAGCCGCGGCGCTCGGCCTGATCCATCAACCCTAGGAAGAGGACGACTCGAGGACTGCGAATGGACGACATGATCGGCAAGGTGCGCGACTGGATGAAGCCCTGGATGAAGGGGACCTCGCCGCTGGAGATCCGCCGGGCCGTGCTCGATGAGGCCGAGTCCAAGGTGGCCGCCGTGGGTCAAGGCAAGCGCCTCTTCCCCTACAACCGCCTGCGGGTCCACCTGCTGGCGACTGGACCCGAGGAGCGCGCCGTCCTGGAAGCCGCCACCAAGGAGGCCTGGGACCTCCAGAACGAGATCGCCGGCCGTCTCGCCGACCGCGGCTGCCCCGTGCCGGCGGGCTTCACCGTCGACATCGTCTTCGACGAGCCCCGCCCCGAGTTCGGCGAACGCCGCTTCTTTGTGGAGTACGAGAAGGCTGAGTCCCCCGCTCCTGTTGCCATTGCAACTCCCCCCGCGTCCGGCCCGTCCCCGTTCGTGTCCGTCCGTCCCACCTTGGTCCTGACCGTGGTCAAGGGCGACGCCTTCCAGCACGTCTACGACTTCGAGGGACCCGCCCGCGTCCACCTCGGCCGCCTGGAAGAGGTGGTGGACTCGGACGGCCGGGTCCGCCGCCGCAACGACGTGGCCTTCCGCGAGGAGGGGGAGGTCAACACCACCGTCTCCCGCGAGCACGCCCGCATCACCTGGGACGACGCCACGAGCG
>CAXTNS010000268.1:8438-8826 GCA_964245465.1 uncultured Thermoanaerobaculia bacterium | reverse complement strand
CAAAAATGGGGCCGGGAAATGGATCGTCCCTGCCTTCGAGAAAGACCTTGGCGCCCTTGAGCACCTCCGTCCCCTGGTCGTACGGCTGGCCGTCGAAGAGCACGCTCGTGACGTCCACGCCGATGCGGATGCCCATGCGCTCAGCCGGCTCGCGCAGGTTCTTCGCCGCGAATTCCGGCGTGATCTGGGTCCGGATCACCTGGTCGAGCGGGTCCTCCTGAACCAGCGCCATGGTGTAGCCGCTCACGCCCCGCTCCTCGTTGGTGGGATCGGGATCGGTGGCGATGCGGCAGAGGAAGTAGCCCTGGAAATTGATTTCGAGCAGCTTGGCGAAAGTCATCTCGGGTCCCTCCTCAAGGAGCCACCACGAACTGCGTCAGTTGGCCGG
>CAXTNS010000268.1:2199-8377 GCA_964245465.1 uncultured Thermoanaerobaculia bacterium | reverse complement strand
CCCCTCGCTGCGGGCGTTGGCCTCGAGATCCGCGGCGGAAAGAGACTGGAGCCCGGAGATGATGTGGCTGAAACGATCGAGGAAGAAATCGATGTTTTTCAACTCGGAGGGATGGAGGAGCCGTTTATGGTCCTCCGGGCTCAGATAATAATTGGGACCCGTCGTGTGCTCGCCGTCGCCCGATTTCGTATGGGCCAGCACCTCGGCGATGGGCCGCAGCAGCATCGTCATCACCGGCCCGAACGCCGTCTCCTGGAGTGCGGAGCTGAAGAATGGGTAGGACTGGCTCGACACCGGCACGTAATACTTGTAGAGCGCCGTCAGTAGGTACAGCAGGGTCACGTAGCTGTAATTGAACAGGTCGAACGTCCGCCGGGCGAAGGGATTGGTGATCTCTTCAGGCCGGGGATTGAAGGGGAGCGGCAGCGAGGGATCGAAATCTGGATCGCGCGCCAGCAGCCCCTCGTACTCCGTACGCACGTCGTAGAAGCGCCGGAAATGGCTCTGGAAGCCCGGCGGCGCGTCGATCCCCTCGCCCTCCTCCACGATCAGGTCGATGGCCGTGTTGGCCGTCGCCACGTTCACGATCGGGAAGATGTTGATCTGATATTCGACCGGCACGAACACCTGCTGATTGGGATTGCCCGTGAAGAGATCGGGCAGCTCGTTGACGGCGGTCTGGATCTGATCGTACAGCTCCTGGATGCTCCCCGGGTGGATCGGCTGCTCCTCCAGGAGGTGCGTGCGGGCGAGCTTCAGGTTGGCGGCCCGGACCCGGCACGGGTGCTCCAGCGTGCCGAAGCACCACCAGGGGATGGGATCGCCCGAGGCCTTCAACGTGTCATACCCAGGGCTCTCGGCGCACACGAAGCGGCCGATGGCCGCCAGGTTGAACCGTTCGAAGACGAACGGGATGTCGCACGGCACCACCTCCTCCTCCTCCTCCGTCGTCGCCCGCTCGGCGGCCAGGTTCTTTCCCAGGTAGTAGTGGGACTGGCGGGGGATGTTCTCCCGCCCGTAATAGGGATCGGCGCCGATAGCCGTCAGCAGGCCGTTGACGAGAGCGAGATGCTCCATCTCCTGCCGGGCCACCATGAGCAACGTCGAGCCCCAACGGCGGACGGACTCGTACTGCGCCGCGCTGCACCGCTCGTCCGGACGCTTCTTCATGGAAAAGCCTGCGTAGAGGTACTGCACCATGAGCTGCTGCTCGATCTCCGCCGCCTCGTGGAGAGCGGCCACGAGCTGCGGCTTGGTCTTGATGGGGCCTTGGATTGCCATAGAGTCCCTCCCTTACATTCCTGCCGCGGGAGCGTCTTTTCTCCCACCATCCAGATCCTCGATCAGCGCGTCCGAAGCCGGCCGCTCTTTCTTCAGGCGCTGTGACACCCGCTCGGCCTCGCGGAACACGCGCAGCACGTTCAGTCCAGCGAGCTTCTTGACGTCCTCGTCGGTCCAGCCCCGGCGCAGCAACTCGGCGAGGAGAGCCGGGTAGTCGCCCACCCCTTCCAGACCCACCGGGACGCTCGTAATGCCGTCGAAGTCCGAGCCGATCCCCACGTGATCGATCCCCGCCACCTTGCGCACGTGCTCCACGTGGTCGGCCACCTGCCGCAGGGTGGCGCGCGGCACGGGGTGGGCCTTGGTCCAGGCTTCGAGGTCGCGCTTGACGCGGTCCGGATCGTCCGGGAGGAGCGCCTTGAGCCGCGCCTCCTCGGCGTCCTTCTGGGAGTTCCAGGTCCGCACCTCTTCGGAGATAAAAGATGGCACGAAGGTCACCATCACCACGCCGCCGTTTTTCGGAATGAGCTGGAGCACCTCGTCCGGCACGTTCCTGGGGTGGGCGTCGAGGGCGCGCGCCGAGGAGTGGGAGAAGATCACCGGCGCCTGCGAGACGGCGAGGGCCTTCTTCATGGTCGTGGGCGAGACGTGCGAGAGGTCCACCAGCATGCCCAGGCGGTTCATCTCCCGGATCACCTCCTCGCCGAAGCGGGTGAGGCCGCCGTGCTGGGGACCGTCCGTCGCGGAGTCCGCCCAGTCGGTGTTCTTTGAATGGGTGATGGTCATGTAGCGCGCGCCGGCCTCGTAGAGCTGGCGCAGCGTGGCCAGCGAGTTGTGGATCGAGTGGCCACCCTCCATGCCCACCAGCGAGGCGATCCTGCCGGCCTTGTGGATGCGCAACACGTCGTCCGCCGTGCGGGCCACCTCGAAGGTGTCGGGGTAGCGCTCGGCCAAGCGGTGCACGTCGTCGATCTGCTCCATCACTGTCTGCACGGCCTCCGCCCCGGAGATCTCGACCGGCACGTAGACCGACCAGAACTGGCCGCCCACGCCGCCCCGGCGCAGGCGCGGGATGTCCGTGTGGAGGGGCGGATCGAGCTTCGAGGTGTCGCTCCGCAGGTCGATCTTTTCGAGCTGGTTCTTCACCCGCTTCCGGTACTCCCAGGGCAGGTCGTTGTGGCCGTCGACGAGCGGTACCTGGTCGAGCAGCTTGCGCGCCCGCTCGACGAGGCCGGGATCGGCGGTCTCCGCAGACACTCCGGACGTAGCACCGGCGAGCACCAGCAGGGCTCCCAGGCAGCAGATCTTCCATCGCATCAGGTGGTTCCTCCCCTTGGATGGGCGGCATTGTACGGCGGGGGCCTCCCCGAGCGCACCTGTTCGCGATAGAGTTGAAGCGTTCCCAACGATCAGGAGAAGTCGATGGACCACCCCGTGCCGTTCCGTCCCGAGGACCTTGCCGTATATGACGATCAGAAGATGGGCAAGAGCACCCTCTTCATCTCGGACCGCCTGCTGGTGGGCCTGAACGCCTTCGAGCCCGGCCAGGAGCACCGCCTGCACGCCCACGCGGGGATGGACAAGGTCTACCACGTGCTCGCCGGCCGCGGCGTCTTCCTGCTCGAAGGCCGCGAGGAGCCCATGGCGGCGGGCACCATGCTCATCGCGCCCGAGGGCGTGCTCCACGGCATCCGCAACACCGGAACGGAGCGGCTGCTGGTGCTGGCGATCCTGGCGCCCTCGCCGTGAAGCGCCCCGTCTTCTTCCTCGCGGCCGCCGCCATACTGGCCGTCTCGATCCTCGAAGCCACGGCCCTCTTTCGCTTCTACCAGACGCAGACGCGGCTGCCCCTGTGGGACATGGCGGGCCATGGCTGGGGCGGGGTCGAGTTGCTGCGGGCCTTGGAGCACGGCCGTCCGTTCCAGTTCCTCAACCTCCTCAACCGCCAGGACAAGTGGCCATTCGGCTTCTCCCTCCTGCTCCTCCCCTTCCTCGCCGCCGGAGACGCGAGCTTCGCCTCGGCCACGCTCCTCTCCACCGTCCTCTTCGCTCTCGTGCCCGTCCTGATGCTCTGGGTGGCGCGGGAGGTAGACCCCGGCCCGAGGGGACTCTGGGGCGGTCTCCTGGGGGCCGCACTGTTCCTCGCCAGCCCCCTCGCGCGGGTGTTCGCCATCCTCGTCATGCGCGAGATGGCGGGGATCTTCTTCTCCTTCCTCGCCCTCGCGCTCTACCTGAGGGCCCGCCGTCTGGGCATGGACCGGGCTTGGCGCCTAGCGGGCCTCGCGTTCCTGGCTCTCTTCCTGGTCAAGTACAACTACGCCCTGATCTGGGGGATCGCCATCCTCGCGAACGAGATCTGGAGGCTGCCGCCGGACCGCCAGCGCGCCCTGGGACGGCAGATGGCGCGTCTCCTCCGTCCCTGGGGCCAGCCGGGCGTGGGACGGATCGTTCTGGCCGTCTGGCTCGACCTGCTGATCCTGGCGTTGCTCCTGGGGATCAACCCCGGCGTGGGGATCTACGCCGGCCTCGCCGTGGGCGCCGTCGTCCTGGCCGTCCGCTTCTTCCGGGACCAGGAAGCCCTCCGGCGGCGCTGGCGAACGCTGCCGATGGAGGTCCGCGCCGCGCTCGCCACGGTCGGGATCCCCCTGGCCCTGTGGTTCCTGAGCCCAAACCCCATCCATCCCAAGGAAATCATCGCTTTTCTGAGGAACCGCGCGGCCGGACCGCCCCTCCTCTCCTCCGCCTCCCTCTCCTACTATTTCCGCTCTCTCCTGGAGGACTACGCTCCGGCTCCCTTCCTCGGCGGGCTGGTGATCATCTTCCTGGCCCTCTCACTGCTCTGGCGGAACACGTGGAACGAGGACGAGCCCTGGCGCGTCCTCTCTCTCCTGACCTTTCTGGGATTGATCCTCGCCACCTTCCATCCCTTCAAGGAGCCGCGCTTCTTCGCCACCACGGCACCCTTTGTGATGCTGCTCGCCGGGATCTCGGCGGCCCGCTTGGCCGGCCGGCGCTGGATCGGAGGGATCCTCTGTGCCGCGATGTTTGCGGGAATCGCGGGGGTCGGCTGGACGGCCATCTGGACCGTGGACCTCGACGCCCGCCTGGCAGGCGACTACAAGATCTATTCGGGCCGTCCGGGCTTCTGGAGACCGCTCGCGTTTCTCTCCGACCGCGCCGCCGGAGCTCGCCGCCTGGCCGTGATTGGCACCTTCAACGAGCTCTCCGACAACCTCGTCCGCTGGTGGCTCGTTTTGGACGAGGACGTGAGAGGTGTCGAAGTGGTGCGCTCGCCCTCTCGTTCCCGCTCGCCGGAAGAGGCCCGGAAACAGGTCCAGTCCTGGCTCGGCAAGGAGCGTCCGGACCGCATCCTCGCGCTCCGTCTCCTTCCCTCCAGCCGGTTTCGTGGTAAGGATTTTCAGCTTTACAACGCCTGGCAGCTCGCCATGATCAAGGCCCTGGAGACCGATCCCGCGTGGCGGATCACGCGCCGCAAGACCTACGAGGGATTGGAGCTGGAGATCCTGGTGCTGGACCGCCGGCCGGGGCCACGGTGACCTCCGGGTTCTTTCTTCCGGCGTTGCCTCTTCCCTTCCGTAACTCTTCCAAGGTATCTTTGACGGAACTAGGGAGACTCCCTATACTCGGAGCCATGGGCGAGCCCGCATGGAAGATGCCCCCCGGGGAGAGCGAGGAGCCGGACGAAGATTCGCCGGCCTTCCCTCTCCTGGAGCGCGTTGTCGAGCATCCCGACGGCAGCCTGGAAATCCGGCACGTCCCGCTGACGGTCAAGGATTTCATGAATCCCCTGTACGGAGACAAATGGTTGCAGGGGTTTGCCCATCAGAAGTTTACGATCGAGCTTTGGAGCATCGTGACCAGCTACTTCGCGTCGCAGCCGGATGTGGTGGTGACTTCGGACGTCCAGTACCTGTTCGGCCCCGGTCTCTGCCAGCCGGCACCCGACGTGGGGGTGCTCCGGGACGTGCGCGACCGGAAGCTGATCCAGGAAAGCGTCGACGTCCAGAAGGCGGGGCGTCCCTGCCTGCTGATCGAGGTGGTCTCACCCAGGAACCCCCGCATCCGGAATGCGGACGAGAAGAGGAAAGTCCGGCTTTATCAGCGGGTCGGCATTCCAGAGTACTTCCTCGTCCGGCCTCCCCGTGATGAAGACAGCGGCGAACCCGTCCGCCTCTGGGGTTACCGGCTGGGGCCTGACGGGCGGTATCAACCGGTCGAGCCGGACGGCAAAAGCCGCCTTGTCTCGGAAACGACCGGACTCGCCTTCGCCGTCTCTCCCGGGGGCGATTGGGTCCACGTCTTCGACGCAGCGATCGGAGAGCGGCTCCTGGGACCGGTAGAGGTTCGTGAAGCTTATGAGGCCGAGAAGCGCGCCCGGGAGACCGCAGCAAAGAGGGCTGTTCACGCCATGGCCTCTCGACGAGTTGCCGAGGAGAAAGCCACCCGAGCGACGAAGGCTCAAAGGACTGCCGAGGAGAAAGCTGCCCGAGCGGCGGAGGTCCAGAAGGCTGCAGAAGAAGAGCTCGCACGGTTGCGGGCGGAGCTCGAGCGCTACAAGAAAAGCTCTGGTACTTGAGGCCTGCGAATGTAGCCATCAACTGAGGGGCACCACCGCCGTCCCCTCGATTTCCACCTTCGCCCGGTCCTCCAGCAGCCCGGCCACGACTACCACCGCCATGGCCGGGAAATGCTTCCCCATCACCTCCCGGTAGGCGCGGCCGATCTCCTTCTGGTTTTCCAGATAGGCGGCCTTGTCGGTGACGTACCAGGTGAGCCGCACGAGGTGGCGCGGCTCGGCCCCGGCGGCTTTCAGGACGGCGGCGACGTTCCTCAAGGTCTGCGCGACCTGCTCCACAAAGTCGTCCGTCTCGAACTG
>CAXTNS010000268.1:0-2189 GCA_964245465.1 uncultured Thermoanaerobaculia bacterium | reverse complement strand
TTCGTCCAGGCCGGGGCAGCGCCGGCCGAGTTCGTCCAGCCGATCTGGCCGGCGGTGAAGACGAGCCGGCCCTGGGCGGCGGCGATGCCGTTGGCGTAACCCTTCGGCGGGGCCCATCCTTCCGGCTGAAGGATGTCCGCGGGATCGCTCATCCCCTCTCCCTTAGGCGGAAGCGCTGGAGCTTGCCGGTCTCGGTTCTTGGCAGGATATCGACGAACTCGATGGCCCGCGGGTACTTGTAGGGGGCAATCTCTCCCTTGACGTAGTCCTGCAGCTCCTTGACCCGCTCGGGGCTGGCGTCGAAGCCGGAGCGCAGGACGATGTAGGCCTTGACGATCTGGCCTCTCTCCTCGTGGGGCACGCCCACCACGCCGCACTCGGCCACGGCGGGATGATCGAGGAGCACGGCTTCGACCTCGGGGCCGGCGATGTTGTTGCCGGCGGAGATGATCATGTCGTCCGTGCGGGCCTGGTACCAGAAGTAGCCGTCCTCGTCCCGAATATAGGAGTCACCCGTCAGGTTCCAGCCGTTGTGGACGTAGCCCCGCTGACGCTCCAGGTTCGCGAGGTAGCGGCAGCCGGTCGGTCCTTTGACGGCGAGGCGGCCGACGGTGCCCGGCGGGACCTCGTTGAAATCGTCGTCGACGATCCTGGCCTCGTAGCCGGGGACGACCTTGCCCGTGGAGCCCGGGCGGATGTCGTCTCCCGCGGCGCTGATGAAGATGTGGAGCATCTCCGTGGAGCCGATGCCGTCGATGATCTTGAGGCCGGTCGCCTGCTCCCACAGCTCGAAGGTGGGCTTGGGCAGGGTCTCGCCCGCGGAGACGCACTTCTTGAGGCTCGACAGGTCGAAGCCCTTGGCCAGGCCCGCCATGGCGCGGTAGGCCGTGGGGGCCGTGAAGCAGATCGTGGCGCGGTGGTCCTGGATACCCTGGAGGAGCTGCGGCGGCGTGGCCTGCTCCAGGAGCAGCGTCGAAGCTCCGATCCGCATCGGGAAGAGCAGCAGCCCCCCAAGGCCGAAGGTGAAAGCCAGCGGGGGCGAGCCGCAGAAGATGTCGTCCGGCTCGGGCTTCAGGACGTAGGGCGGGAAGAGGTCGCAGGCGGCGATGACGTCGCGGTGGAAGTGCATGGTGCCCTTGCCCTGGCCCGTGGTGCCCGAGGTGAAGGCGATGAGGGCCGTGTCGTCCGCCGCCGTATCGACGTTGTTGAATCCCGTGGCTTGCCCGCCATCATGGATTCGAGTGAGCCGGGCCCCACGTCGGAACCATTGCTGTGGAACTGGACCACGCGCCCGCCCTCGCGGAAGAAGCCGCCGCCGGTGGTGGACATGGCTTGCTCGCAGTCGGCCTCCACCCGGGAGTCGGTCAGGGCGAGACGGATTATGGCGGTGTCCGCGATGTAGGTGAGCTCGCGGATCCGCAGGAGCGGCATGGTGTTGACCACCACGCCGCCCGCCTTGAGCACGGCGAACCAGCAGGCCGCCAGCATGGGGTTGTTGGGGCTGCGCAGGAGGACGCGGTTGCCCGGCACGACGCCCAGGTCTTCGACCAGCACGTGGGCGATGCGGTTCGCGGTCTCCAGGAGCTGGTTGTAGGTCCACTGGCCGCCGTTGAAGTGGAGGGCCGTGCGGTTTCCCCAGCCGGCGTCGACGGCCTTGTCCAGCAGCTCGGTTGCGCAGTTCATCCGCTCCGGGTAGGCGGCCAGCTCCGGCAGGCGGGTGTAGTCCATGTCCGGCATCAGCTCGGGCGGCGGCAGGTTGTCGTGACAGAAGGTGTCCACGTGGGAGCTTTCAGCCATGAGTCCCTCCTCCTGAAATCATCTGGCCGGCGATGACGAGCCTCTGAATCTCGCTGGTGCCTTCGTAGATGCGCAGGGCGCGGACTTCCCGGTAGAGCTTCTCGACGGGCGCGCCGGAGACGACACCGCGTCCGCCGAGGAGTTGGACGGCGGCGTCGATGACCCGTTGCGCCGCCTCGGTGGAAAAGAGCTTGGCCATGGCCGCCTCGCGGGTGATGCGCTCGGCGCCCTCGTCCCGCGTCCAGGCGGCGCGGTAGACGAGCAGGGCCGAGGCGTCCACGTCGCAGGCCATGTCCGCCAGCCGGCCCTGGGTGAGCTGGTGCTCAGCGAGCGGCTTGCCGAAGGTCTGGCGCCGGATGGCATGGGCGAGGGCCTCGTCCAGAGCCCGGCGG
>CAXTNS010000267.1:3549-8843 GCA_964245465.1 uncultured Thermoanaerobaculia bacterium | reverse complement strand
TGCCTCCGCTCCTGGCTCCAGGACCCGGACGGCGACGGCGTCTACACCTTCACGACCTCGTCGCTCCCGCCCGGCAACTACGAGACCAAGGTCGCCATCAATGAGAGCTGGGACGAGAACTACGGCGCGAACGGCGCTCCCAACGGCGCCAACATCTCCTTCTCCGTGCCGCAGGCCTGCACCGAGATCTTCTTCTCCTACAATTCCGCCACCCACGTCCTCACCGTGAGCGCCACCGGAGCCCCCAAGGGCAACATCGGCCGCGCCCAGGCCTACTGGGTGACGGCGGACACCATTGCCTGGAACCCGGGCGCCGCCTCCTCCAGTTGGGACGTCACCCTGCATTACGATGCGAACGGCGGCCTGACCCTTGATCCGGACGGCGTCGACGGCGGCACCGAGATCCCGCTGACCTTTGACCCGGCGGGTCTCTCCAATGCCGTCAAGGAGAAGTTCCCCCACATCGCGAGCTACGCCGCCTTCCACGTGCCGGCGAGCCGCCGGGCCGAAGTGGCTGAGGCTCTCAAGGGGCAGATCGCCATCGATGCCAAGGACGGTGGCGGCACCCTGGTGGATGCCACCGGCCTCCAGATCCAGGGCGTGCTCGACGACCTCTACACCTACAACGGCGCTCTCGGAGCCAGCTTCACCCCCGGCAAGATCCCGACCCTGCGTGTCTGGGCGCCCACGGCCCGCTCCGTCAAGCTCCGTCTCTACGCGGACTCCAACCTGGCGACCCCGGCGACCGTCCAGGCTATGACGCTGAACCCGGCCACGGGCGTCTGGAGCGTCACGGGCAACGCGGGCTGGTACGGCCGGTATTACACCTATGAGGTGAACGTCTTCGTCCGCTCCACCGGGCAGGTCGAGACCAACGTGGTCACCGATCCCTACTCCGTCTCCCTCTCGCGCAACAGCCAGCGCAGCCAGATCGTCGACCTCGCCGATCCCGCCTTCAAGCCGAGCGGCTGGGACACCTACAAGAAGCCTCGGCTCGACGCTCCCGAGGACATCGTCCTCTACGAGCTCCACGTCCGCGACTTCAGCGTCAACGACCCCAGCGTGCCCGCCAACTTGAAGGGCACCTTCAAGGCGTTCACCCTCAACTCCAACGGCATGCGCCACCTGCGCTCCCTGGCGCTGGCCGGCCTGACCCACGTCCACCTGCTGCCGGTGTTCGACATCGCCACCATCAACGAGGACAAGTCCCAGTGGCAGAGCCCGGCGGGCAACCTGTCAAGCTTCCCCCCAGACTCCGAGGAGCAGCAGGCCCGCGTGCGCGCCGTGGCCGACCTCGACGGCTTCAACTGGGGCTACGACCCCTGGCACTACACCGTGCCCGAGGGGAGCTACTCCACCAAGCCCGACGGCCCCACGCGGATCGTCGAGTTCCGCGAGATGGTCAAGTCGCTCAGCGACAGCCGCCTCCGCGTGGTGATGGACGTGGTCTACAACCACACCAACGCCGCCGGGCAGAACGACCGGTCCGTGCTCGACCGCGTCGTGCCGGGCTACTACCACCGCCTGAACAGCGACGGCAACATCGAGACCAGCACCTGCTGCCAGAACACGGCCTCCGAATTCAACATGATGGAGAAGCTCCTCGTGGATTCTGTGGTGACCTGGGCTAAGCAGTACAAGGTCGACGGCTTCCGCTTCGACCTCATGGGCCACCACATGAAGAGGAACCTCCTGAAGCTGCGGGCGGCCCTCGACGCCCTCGCCGTGGCCAATTCCGGAGTGGACGGCACCAAGATCTACCTCTACGGCGAAGGCTGGAACTTCGGCGAGGTCGCCAACAACGCCCGCGGCGTGCAGGCCACCCAGGCCAACATGGCCGGCACGGGCATCGGCACCTTCAGCGACCGCCTGCGCGACGGCGTGCGGGGTGGCGGACCCTTCTCCGGCATCCAGGAGCAGGGCTTCCTCACCGGCCTCTACTACGACCCGAACAACACCAACCAGGGCTCCTCTTCGGACCAGCTCAACCGGCTGCTCCAGGAGGCCGACTGGGTGCGCACGGGCCTGGCGGGCGCCATCGCCACCTACCAGCTCACGGACCGCAACGGCAACTTCGTGGAAGCCCGCCAGATCGACTACAACGGCCAGCCCTCGGGCTACACGGCCGACCCGCAGGAAGTCATCTCCTACATCGAGGCCCACGACAACGACACCCTTTGGGACGCCATCCAGCTCAAGGCCGCGCCCACGGACACCATCGCCGACCGGGTGCGGACGCAGAACCTGGGGATGAGCATCCTCGGCTTCGGCCAGGGCATCCCCTTCTACCACGCGGGCGTCGAGCTGCTCCGCTCCAAGTCCCTGGACCGCAACAGCTACAACTCCGGCGACTGGTTCAACAAGCTCGACTTCACCTACGGCGCCAACAACTGGGGCGTCGGCCTGCCGCCGGCTCCCGACAACCAGGCCAACTGGGGCGTCATGAGGCCGCTCCTGGCCAACCCGGCGCTCGCCGTGGGCCGGCCCGACATCCTCAAGGCCTACACCCATTTCCTCGAAACCCTGGCCATCCGCAAGAGCACCCCGCTCTTCCGGCTGCGCACGGGGAATGACGTCAAGCAGCGGGTGCGCTTCCACAACACCGGCCCGAACCAACTCCCCGGCCTCATCGCCATGAGCGTCGCGGACGCGGACGGCGGCGTGGACCGCGCCCACGACCGCCTGATGGTGATCTTCAACGCCAACGACCAGACGCAGACCCTCACCGTCGCCGAGCTTCAGGGCAAGCCCCTGTCGCTCCACCCCCTCCAGGCCCTCTCGCTCGACCCGGTGGAGCGCGCGTCCAGCTTCAACCGCACGACCGGGGCCTTCTCCGTGCCCGGCCGCACGGCGGCGGTCTTCTGGTCCTGGCGTCCGGCCGCGGACCAGATCCGTCTCCTGATCCAGGACGTCCAGGCCCTCGGCCTCTCCGCGAGTAACACCAACGCCCTCAAGGCGAAGCTCCAGGCAGCCCTCCAGCAGGCCGAGAGCGGCAACCGAACCCCCGCCGCGGGCCAGCTCGGAGCCTTCAACAACCAAGTGAACGCCCTCGCCAACCAGGGCCTCCTGACCTCAGAAGCCGCCGAGCGGCTGACCGACAACGCCAACCTGGCGATCCTCACCCTCTTCCTGTAGGCCCACAGGAAGGACAGGCGAGGGCAGGCCCGATCTGCCCTCGCCTGGTACTCGGATCAATTTTCAATGAACAGCCTGACCCTGGATTGAAATACAGGGGCTACCGACGGTGGTCCCTGCGGGACCGCAGTCTTTACGGTTGAAGCGGCGTCATTGTCCGCACCAAGCACCTCATTGTCAATGTCTCTACGGCCCGGTCAGCTCCTGGATGTCTGATTTTGGACTTGAAACCCACTGGTTTCGTCATCGGAATCCACTGGTTTCGGCTCCATATCCAGTGATTTCGGACTTGGAATCCACTGAATTCTGGCCAGAATCCTTAACTTCAAAAGCGGAATCCAGTGGATTCGAGGCTGAAATCAACTGAATCCAAAACGGAATCCATTGGCTTCCAACTTCGAATCCACTGAATTCCGGATCCAAACACAATGATTTACAGCCTGATCCAGTGGATTCTAGATCCGAAATGAACGTCCACAACCTGGAATCCAATGGATTCCAACTTCAAAGCTCCAGAACCGGGAACAGATCTCAGCGATCCGAAAGTTGAATGACTGGATTCAGGATCTAGACAGAATCACCAGTCTCCCCATATTCTAATTCCGCGGGCTCCAAAGAGAGAAGACACCAAGGAATATCTGGACGGACCCGTCCGTCCGGCGCAGAAGGCCGGAGCAGGGTTCATTGACAATTGATACGAGTACCCGGGAAGCGGCTTGGGACGGCCGCCTCCCGGTCCTACTATTCCCGCGTGGGGATCACTGTCTGGTGATCTTGAACTTGCCGAAGCTCACGCCGACTTCCATCCCCGTCCCCGTGCCGGCCAGGGCCAGGGAGACATCGCCCTTGGTGAGGGCCTGGGCCTCGGAAGACTTGACGGCGCCCGCGGCGGCACTGGCGGTGACGTAGCTGCCAAGCAGTTCCTTGATGTCGGCGACCTCGGAGAACTTCCCACGGCCTTCCCGAATCTCGGACTTGCCGATCGTCAGACCGCCACCCCCGGCGGAGATCTTCACTCTCGCCGTCTGGCCATTGTCACAAGTGATCGTTCCCGACCCACGCGATGTCTTGTAAAACGCGGACCAGCCCTTGAGCGTGTAGTCCATCTGACAGACCGTCGTATTGGTCGAGCCGCCAGCCGGCACCACCGCGATCAGGGAGAGTAGGAGAGCTGAGAGACCCAGAACCATGTGTCGTTTCATGAGCGATCCTTCCAGTAAGTAGTAGCTCTCGGACACATCTAGCGCGCAACGCCTGCTGCGAGAGAGGTTCCAGAGCTCTATCGTGAAGCTGAAGTAATTCACTGCACGAAGCGAGCCAGTCCCGTCAACTCGGAATCAGCAAGGATGGCGTACCGCGAGGTCGATCCGCCCGCTTGCCCCGCCGGAATCCCGTAGACGACGCGGCTCACCCCGGCTCGCCGGACGACGTACGCGCACAGCACACACGGCTCGACGGTGGTGTACAGGGAGCAGCCGGAGAGGTCGGAGGACCCCAGAGTGCGGCAGGCCGCCCGGATTGCCTGGACCTCGGCGTGCGCGCTGGGATCGAGCAGAGACCGCGTTTCCTCTTGCCCTTCGCCGAGGATGACGCCGCCGCGCAGGACCAGGGCGCCGACCGGGTCTCGCCGGCTTCGAGGGCTGCTCGGCCGAGGGCGAGGCAGCGGCGCATGTAGGTGTCGTGAGCGTGCATACTCGGCAGCGGATTTAGAGCCCCAACGTAGGGAGCCTTTATCGATTCGAGGATATCAGTCGAGCCGGTCATAGCGCGGAAACTATCGAGCCCGCGGTCTGCAGATGAGTTGAGGAGCCCCACCTGCAGAGCGGGCTTCCAGATCTTGGGCCAGGGCGGTTGGATCACCAATCGTTGCAGTTCGGGCAGCGCGTCTCCACGCCATCGCAGAATACGGAGCACTGGCCGCCGCTCACGCTGCAACTGTCCGGTGCCGAACCCAAACAGGAGACAGAGCCACCACTCGGGCATGACAAAAAGGCCGTGCAGCCGACGCTACAATACGTCCGCTGCCCGTCGCACTCGATCCAGTTGGATCCTGAATGGCAGTCCCCACTGGCGCTCCGGCAGGAGATCTGAGATCCACCACAGTAGTTGGTCACTGAGCAAGCCGATTTAGGGGAGGCCTGAGGTTTGGAGGCCTGGAA
>CAXTNS010000267.1:2437-3539 GCA_964245465.1 uncultured Thermoanaerobaculia bacterium | reverse complement strand
CCTGGAAAATGGCGGCCCTCAGATGTTCCAGGTCTCGCCGAGGTCCAACCTCGGCGCTGATGGCGGGAAGGCAAAAGCTCACGAGGAAGGCCAACGATAGCAAAGTTGCTTTCATGATCGTCTCCTTTCTCGGTCAGAATAGTCTCTAAACAGATTGTGCGCAAGTGCAAATATTGACGACGGTAGGAGGGCCGATTCGTCGTCGATCCACTTCGAAGAGCCCCAGAGACGCCTCAGTGCGTCTTCAGGAACTCGACCGTGGGCGGCAGCCCCTCGTCCAATCCCCGGGGGTGCCAGTCGAGCTCGGTCCGGGCGCGGGCGTCGTCAAAGGCCCAGTGACGGCCGAGGCTGTTGAGCTGGTCGGAGGAGAAGGGGGGACGGAAGCCCCTCAGCTTGTAGTAGGGAGTGGAGAGGCCGAGGGCCAGACGGGCGGCTCCCACGGGGAGGTTGAGGCGTGGGGTCTTGACGCCTCCCAGGGCGCAGACGCGGTCCACGAGGCTGCGCAGGGTGGTGATGCCGCCCGTCATGAGATAGCCCCGTCCGGGCGGGGCCTTCTCCATCACCTTGAGCATCCCCTCGACCAGGTCTTCGAGGTAGATCCAGGAGGTCTTCCGGTCCGCTCCCACCAGGACGGGGAAGCGGCCTTTGAGGAAGCCACGGAGGATGGAGTTCGCCCCTTCCTTCTTGCCCGGTGGGCCGTAGACCAGGCTGGGGAAGACGGTGTTGACCCGGAGGCCCTTCTTCGCCCACTCCTGGATGGCGAGCTCGCCCGAGTGCTTGGTGGCGCTGTAGAGGGTTGGGAAAGGCTGGTAGACGGGCGCCTCCTCACCCACCACGGAGCCGTCCTCGGGGCTGCCGCCCCAATACGCCATGGAGGAGACGGAGAGGAAGCGGCCCACCCCGAGCTTGTAGGCCAGGGAGGCGACGTTCTCGCTCCCCTGGAGGTTGGCCGCCCGCATCCGCTCCGGCGGCCCGGTGAGGTCCAGGTCGGCGGCGGCGTGGATCACCCAGTCGGCGCCGGACATCCCCTCGCGCATGGAGACGCGGTCGGCCACGTCGCCCACGAAGGTGGCGATCCCCAGTTGCTTGAGGGGTTCCACGT
>CAXTNS010000267.1:1761-2427 GCA_964245465.1 uncultured Thermoanaerobaculia bacterium | reverse complement strand
GGACGGCTTCCACGCCGCCACGAGGTCCAGCGACGTCTGCCACGCCTCGAGGTCGATGTCCGGCGGCGGCGTGGGCGGCGTGATGTACGCCGGGATGATGCGCACCCCGGCCACGTCGCCCACGAAGGTGGCGATCCCCAGTTGCTTGAGGGGTTCCACGTTGCTGGTGGCCCGCACCAGGGCGCGCACCTCGTGGCCGGACTCGACGAGCCGGCGCGCCAGGGAGCGGCCGATGTAGCCGGTGCCGCCGGTCAGAAAGATTCGCATGAAGGGTCGATCCGAGGAGAGAAGGAAATGGGAATCCCCCATATCCCTCCTTTGTTGTAGATGACGGGACGGGGTTCGGGAGTTGAGCCCGTCCCGGAGTCAGTTACTCCGACAACCTTCTTCAGCTCCCTCTCCTCCCCCGCGTCGGCTCCCTCCCCGATGCGGGGCTTTTTTGGGGGCCCTCACCTCCCGGCCCCTTCCTTCCCCACCACACCGTCACTGAAGGTGCGCACAACGCACCCTACACAGGCTATCATTCTGCTTCGCCCAACCACTATGGCGCCGGCCGTGGCTTCTCGATCCCCAGCAGATCCGCCACCCGGCCGGCGACTTCGGGGTTGCGGACCGTTCCGGCGTTCCCCTTCCCGATCCCCGCTCCCACGGCCATGTAGATGGCGT
>CAXTNS010000267.1:0-1751 GCA_964245465.1 uncultured Thermoanaerobaculia bacterium | reverse complement strand
GTCCGGATGGGTGTTGAGGTAGCCGTGCCTGCCCAAGGTCGTGGCGGGAGCCGAGGTCTTCTCCTCGCGAAGGAAGTTGCTGGCGCCGTAGCCCTCGCGCAGGAAGAGGATCAGGTCGCCGCTGTTGGGGTGGTCGAGGCCGACCGCCGGGTCGGCGGCCTCTTGGCGGGTGAGGACGAGCTCGACCGGGTTCTCGCCGTCGACCAGCCAGTTGGTGAAGAGGGTCCGCAACGTGGGAACGAGGTCGGCGCGTCCAGGCGCGTAGACGTGGACGATACCTCCGGCATTGACGGCGTGGACCACGGTGCCGTTCTTCTGGATCTTGCCGTCCGCCATGGCCAGGAAGCCGTTTTGCCACAGGAGGACGTTGGGGTCGACCTGGGTGTGGACGGGTGTCATGCCGTGGTCGCTCACCACGAGGACAGCCGTCGTGCGGAGATCGATCGCGCTCAACAGGCGGGCAAGCTCGCGGTCCACGTCCTGCCAGACGCGGAGGCGCGCCGCCGCGAACTCGTCCCGGCGCTCGGGCGAGAAGCCAGGCTGGCGCGGGTCGATCAAGGTAAGCTGGTGCCCCGCCTCGTCGATGGTGGGGACGTAGCCCATCAGCAGGTCCCAGTGCGGCCGCTTGACGGCGGCGATCATGCTGTCGACGAAGAAGCGGGTGAAGCGGTCCGACTGCTGGAGCCACGTCTGAAGGTCGATCCCGGGCTGGCCGGCCCAGGAGTCGTCCAGGCGGTGGTCGTCCGGCGGGCCGGGCCAGATGAGCCCCTGGTGTTCGAGGTCCGCGGTGAAGGCGGGCGGATAGGCCTGGAGCGAAAAGACGTCGCCGAAATAGACGCGGACCCGCGAAAGGTCGGGAGCGATCTCCAGGACCTTGAGCGCACAGACCGTCTCGCGCGACGGGGCCTTCTCCGGAGTCACCCGGCAGGGGATGTCCGCCCACGCCCCAGCGCTGATGGCAGGGGACGGTGACGTCGGGCGGCCCTCCTCTCCCCGGACCTGGACCACGAAGAGACCGTCGTAATTCGTCTTCCCGTCGTCCGTACGGTCCACGGCGAGCAGCCGGAAGGTCTGCGGACCGACCTTCACCTCGGTATCCATGTCAGGGGAGCGGCTCCCCATCCCCTGGGAGTTGGCCAACTGCCACCGGTCGCGGTCCAAGACCACGAGGTCGGACCGCCGGTCCGGGTTGTGGATGTAGATCATGCCCCAGTCGGCCCGCCGCCGCGGGTTGGTGCCGTCCGCCCCCGGCCAGGTGGCAGAACCCACGCGTTTACCCTGCCGCTTGGCCGCCTCCCACAGTGTCTCGGTGTCGATGGGCGCGTCAAATCCACTCACCGTTTTGAGGAGGTCGTCGGAATCATGGGGATGGAAGGTGTTGCTGACGATCCCCGTCTGGCTTGGGGGATAGCCGGTCGCGATGCTGATGTGGTTGACGGACGTGAGTGTGGGATTGACGGGGATGAGCTCCCCGACCTGGCCTTCCCGGAAGAACCGGGCGAACCCGCCCGCCGCGAGCGACCCTGCCTTGTACAAACGGTGAAGCTCCACGGTGCTCGTGCCGTCGAGGCTCACCAGGACGACGCGGCTCGGCTTGCCGGACGCGGCGGCCGGAGCTGGGGCGGGAGGAGGAGCGCTCTGGCAGGAGACGAGGAGGAGGACGGGCAGAGCCCGGAGGAAACGGCGGCAGTGTTTCATGCCGCCTATCCTATGTCGTCCTGTAGGGGCGGCCCCATGGGGCCGCCCTGGGC
>CAXTNS010000266.1:4882-8901 GCA_964245465.1 uncultured Thermoanaerobaculia bacterium | reverse complement strand
GACTCTGGCGCCCTCGGCCATGGCCCTGGGGATGGTCGTCTTCCTGGCCGTGGTAGCCTGGAAGCGCTACGTCTCCCTGGGATCCATCGTCACGGCCGCGCTCTTCCCTCTCCTGGTCTGGATCACCTACCGCGGGCCCTGGCTGTTGCTGGCTTCGGGAGCGATCGCGATCCTCATCATCACCAAGCACTCCAGGAACCTTCAGCGTTTGAGGCGGGGTACCGAGCCCCAGCTCGGAGGAGGCGGACGATGAACGACTGTCCGAAGCGGATCGGTATTCTCGGCGCGGGCTCCTTCGGCACGGCGCTCGCCGTCCACCTGGCTGGCGCCGGCGGCCATCCCGTGCGGCTCTGGGCGCGCGACCCGGACCTCGCCCGGCGCATGGCCGAAGAGCGCGCCAATCCCCAGTACCTGCCGGACGTGGTGCTTCCCTCCGGCCTTGTCCCTACCTCGGACATGGCCGACCTGGTGGACAGCGAGTTCGTCCTCGTGGCCGCCCCGTCCCATGGCTTTCGAGAAGTCCTGCGCCAGTTCCTGAGCCAGTCTCTTCACGTCCAGGCGGACGGACGGCCGCTGCTCCTGGTTTCCGTCACCAAGGGGATCGAGCCCGAGACCCTGGCGCGGATGAGCGTGGTCTCCGCTGAAGAGGGGAAATCCGCCGGCCGGGAGGTCCGCTTCGCCGTGCTTTCCGGCCCCACCTTCGCCGCCGAGCTGGCCCGCAAGGCGCCCAGCGCCGCCGTGATCGCCTCGGAAGACGCCGCCTTCGCCACCGAGGCCCGCGAGTGCCTCTCGACCCCGCTCCTGCGGCTTTACTCCTCGTCCGACGTGATCGGCGTCGAGCTGGGAGGCACCACCAAGAATGTCATCGCCATCGCCGCCGGCACTCTCTCGGGCCTCGGCCTCGGCCACAACACGCTCGCGGCGCTCATCACCCGCGGGCTCCACGAGATGACCCGCCTGGGTGTGACCCTGGGCGGCCAGCCCCGGACCTTCGCGGGCCTCGCCGGTCTGGGCGACCTCGTGCTCACCTGCACGGGCGGCCTCTCGCGCAACCGCAAGATCGGCCTCGACCTCGCCTCCGGCCGCAGCGCGGCCGACATCACGGGCGAGACCCACATGGTGGCCGAGGGTGTCCGCAACTCGATCGCCATCGCCACCCTGGCGGCTCAGAACAACATCGAGATGCCCATCACCCAGCAGATGGTCGCCGTGCTCTACCACGGCAAGGACCCCAGGAAGGCCGTCGAGGAGCTGATGACCCGCGGCCTCAAATCGGAGACCGAGCTTTGATGATTGTCCAGAATCCATCGCACCAGACCGTCCTGATCCTCGACTTCGGCAGCCAGTTCACCCAGCTCATCGCCCGCCGCGTGCGCGAGAACCGGGTCTATTGCGAGGTCCATCCCTTCGACCTGCCGCTCGACGAGATCCGGAAGCGCCAGCCTGTGGGCCTGATCCTCTCCGGAGGTCCCCAGAGCGTCTACGAGCCCGGCGCGCCCACGGCCAAGCCTGCACTGTTCGACCTGGGCATGCCCGTGCTGGGGATCTGCTACGGCATGCAGGTCATGGCCCACGAGCTGGGCGGCGGCGTCGAGGGATCGAGCCACCGGGAGTACGGCCGCGCCGAGATCTCCATCTCCGCGCCCGGCCGCCTCTTCGAGGGCCTGTCGGCTTGTGAAACCGTCTGGATGAGTCACGGCGACCGCATTGGCGACCTGCCCCCCGGCTTCCGGCCCACGGCCAGCACCGGCAACGCGCCCGTGGTGGCCTTCGAGAATCCGGACCGCGGGCTCTACGGCATCCAGTTCCATCCTGAGGTCTCCCACACCGTCTCCGGCGGCGAGATCCTGCGCAACTTCCTCTTCGGCGTCTGCGGCGCCCGCGGCGACTGGCGTATGGCCTCCTACCTCGAAGAGGCGGTGACCACCATCCGCGGGAAAGTGGGGGAGGGCAAGGTCATCTGCGCCCTCTCGGGAGGCGTGGACTCGTCGGTGGTGGCGGCCCTCCTCAAGCGCGCGGTGGGCGAGCGCTCGACCGCCATCTTCGTGGACAACGGCGTGCTCCGGAAAGACGAGGCCACCCAGGTCGTCCACAGCCTGCGCGACGGGCTCGGCATCCCCATCCGCGCCATTGACGCCCGGGAGCGCTTCCTCTCCGAGCTGGCCGGCATCGAGGAGCCCGAGAAGAAGCGGAAGACCATCGGCCGCGTCTTCATCGACGTCTTCAAGGACGAGGCGAAGAAGATCGAGGGCGTCGGCTACCTCGCCCAGGGCACCCTCTATCCGGATGTCATCGAATCCGTCTCCGTGAAGGGACCCTCGGCCGTCATCAAGACCCACCACAACGTGGGCGGCCTGCCCGCGGAGCTCGGCTTCGAGCTGGTCGAGCCCCTGCGCTTCCTGTTCAAGGACGAAGTCCGCCAGCTCGGCCGCGAACTGGGATTGCCCGAGCAGATCCTCACCCGCCATCCCTTCCCCGGCCCAGGCCTCGCCGTGCGCATTCTCGGAGAGGTAACGGCCGAGCGGGTCGCCCTGCTCCAGGAGGCGGACGCCATCTTCTTGAACGAGCTGCGCGAGAGCGGCTGGTACGACAAGGTGAGCCAGGCCTTCGCCGTGCTCCTCCCCGTCAAGAGCGTGGGCGTGATGGGGGACTACCGCACCTACGAGAGCGTCGTCTCGCTGCGCGCCGTCGAGACCCAGGACTTCATGACCGCCGACTGGAGCCCCCTGCCGTATGATCTCCTGGGCCGGGTGGCGAACCGCATCGTCAACGAGGTCAAGGGCGTGAACCGCGTGGTCTATGACGTGACGAGCAAGCCCCCGGCGACTATTGAGTGGGAATAATCGAATGGGAATGAGCACCTACGAGATGGTCACCCGCGAAGGCTGCCATCTCTGCGACGAGATGGCGGCTGTTCTCGACACCGTCCTGCCATCCTACGGCCTGACCTGGTCCCCTCGCGACGTGGACGCCGAGCCGGAGCTGCGGTCTCGCTACACGGACGTGGTCCCCGTGCTGCTGCGGGACGGAGCACCCGTCGCCAAGATCCGGCTGGACCGGCGGTCGCTGATCCGGATCGTCGAGGGCCGGCGGTAAGGAGATTTTTTTCGCGAATTGAGCCGCTGCCTTCGAGAATTGGGTCATTTTTTTCTCGACGGGAGGGGCCTCATTCGCGAATTGAGACGCTTCATTCCCGAAATGAGCCCTGAATTCTCGACGCGAGAAGCGTGCGTCGCGATGAGAGGAGCTTCCGTCACGACGCAAGAAGCTCGCATCTCGAAACGAGCCCTGAATTCTCGATGCGAGGAGCGCGATTCGTGGATTGAGGAGCGCAAACCACGACGCGGGAGGCTCCCGTCGCGACGAAACAGGCTCTCGTCGCGATTACAGTCCCAGCCGCCGCCGGATCTCCGCCACGATCTCCTCGGGTGTCCTCGACGCGTCCACCGTGACGGCATCCGCCGGCTCCTCCAACGTAGCGATCTGGCTCGGTAGGAGATCTCGCTTCGCGTAGTGGCCGGCCCGGTGCTCCAGCCGCTCCGCGATCTCAAGGGGATCGGCCTTCAAGTAGACGAAGACCACGCCGGCATGATCCCCCCGCAGAATCTCGCGGTAGGAAGCCTTCAAGGCGGAGCAGGCCAGCACCGCGCTCTCGCCCTTCTCGATCGCCCGGTCGACGACCGCCCGCAACGCCGCCAGCCAGGGGCCGCGGTCCTCGTCCGTCAGGGGAACGCCCCGGCTCATCTTCTCGATGTTG
This sequence comes from uncultured Thermoanaerobaculia bacterium, assembly GCA_964245465.1. Classification (GTDB taxonomy): domain Bacteria; phylum Acidobacteriota; class Thermoanaerobaculia; order Multivoradales; family UBA5704; genus DATARR01. The sequence goes on along the minus strand of CAXTNS010000266.1, from coordinate 5,144 downwards.
GCCGCGGAATGGAAATCGTCTCCCTCGTAGAAGCTCCATCCGAGCTCGTCCGCCAGCTTCCTGCCGATCGTGGTCTTGCCCGACCCCGACACGCCCATGAGGATGACGACCATGGCGGTTTGATACCATAAAGCTTCGCAGATCATCTCTTTGGAGGAGTCGAATGGGTGCGATCCTGTCTCTCCTCAGTCTCGGTTTCGGCTTTCTCCCCATGGTCGTCGCGGGGATTGCCCTGATTGACGCCTTCCGCGTCCGGGCGGAC
>CAXTNS010000266.1:2411-4872 GCA_964245465.1 uncultured Thermoanaerobaculia bacterium | reverse complement strand
GTTCATGGTCATCCTGGCGTTCCCGATCGTGGGCTCGATCGCCTACTTCGTGGTGGTGCGCAGCCCCCTGCTCGGCGCCCGCAATGCGTCGATGATGTCTCCCACGGCAGCCCGGCGGCTCCAGGCCCGGCGCCGGCTGCGTGAGCTTCAGATCCAGCTCAACCACTGGAGAGGACCGGCGGTCCTCGCCGAAGCCGGCGAGGAGCTGGTGGTGCTCGGCAAGCCCCAGGAGGCCGAGAAGCTCCTGCGCGAATCAAGGGAAAACGGCGGCGCCGTGGAGGACGTCAACCTCCCGCTCGCCCAGGCCCTGGAGATACAGGGCCGGTGGGCCGAGGCCGTGCCGCTCCTCGAAGACCTCTGCAAGGCCGAGCCCGACGCGCGATTGGGCCAGGGACCGCTCAACCTCGGGCGCTGCCTCGATGAGGCCGGGCGCAAGGAAGAAGCCGAGGCCGTCCTGCGTAAGGTCCTGGAGCGCCGGACGGTTATTGAAGCCCAGGTCCGCCTCGCCCGCATCCTCCTTCACCAGGACCGGAACGAGGAGGGCCGGAAGCTCCTCGCCGAGGTGCTCGCCGATGCCAAGCTGCTCCCGCGCTACCTCAAGCGGGAGCACGGAGCCTGGATTCGGGCCGCGGCGCGCCTCAAGTCCGGCACGGACCGCCTGCCTAGGCCGCGGTTCGAGGGGAGCCAGCCGCACGGCTATCGTCTGCGGATCGCGCTGGGAGCGGCCGCGGCCCTCGTCGTCCTCGCCCTGCTCATGGGCTATGCCTGGATGACGCAGGTACCCCGGCAGCCGCCTCCCCCTTCTTCCGCAGGAGCTACCGCCACGGCTCCGAGGCGCTGATCCGGCCGCTCACCACCGGATCAGCCCCACGCGCACCTGCCGGGCCTTCGAGAAGTACCAGTGCCTGACCTTGCACACCTCCTCGAAGCCGATCTGCCGATAGATGACCTCGCCATCCTTCGAGGAATGAAGGATCGCGTTCCGGACCCCGAGGTCACGGGCGTGCTCTAGGGCCGCTAGGGTGACGGCCTTGCCGATGCCCTTCCCGCGCGCCTTCTGCACCGTCCCCACGTGATAGAGCCCGGCCACGCCGCCGCCGAGGAACACCGTGGCGCATCCCACCGGCACGCCGTCCAGGCTTGCCACGAAATGCCAGGCCCGCCGCGGCTCCTGGCGAACCATCCACGAGACCCCCTCGACCAGGTTGCGGCGGCGCTCCGTATTCGCGGGTCCGAAGAAGGGGTGCTCCCGCTTGCGGAAGATGGAGAAGTCCTCCACGGGAGCGATGCTGAGCCCTGCCGGCCGCCGGAACTCCGTGCGGATCGCCTGAAGATCCGCGGCCATGCCCGGCATGTGGCTCTGGTGCTGGAGCCCGACGGCGCGCAGCCGGTCGTCGAGATCGGTGGGCGTCGACACTGGGCCTGTCCACCAGAGCGTCGGCTCCAGGTGCCGGCGGTAATAGGCGAGGATCTCCGCGATGCGTCCGTCGGCTGTCTCCTCCGTGAAGCGCGCTCCGGCCACCGCGCCGCCCCGGCCCGGGAGAGTGGAGAAGGTCCAGACCACGTCCCCGTCGTCATGGAGCTCCACCCCGGCGATGCGGCCCTTCAAACGGGTCCACTCGACGACGTTCTGCTCGACGGCGATGACAGAACCGAGCACGGACACGAGGCGCGACTCTAGCACCCTCCCCCCATCCAGAATTCACGCGTTTGTCTCCCTCTTGCCTTACTCTGTGCACTCATTGTCTGAAGCTCGAAGTGCGAGGCGGCCCGGTGGTCTCCGGAGACCTGGCGGGCGCCGACCGCGAAGAGGAGGGGAGATACTATGTTTTGTCCTGAATGTGGTCTTGACTATGAGGAAGGGATGACCCACTGCCTTGACTGTGACCTGATCCTCATCGCCGAGCCGGAGGAAGAGGCCGGCGAAGAAGCCGAGTTCCTGCCGCTCGTCGAGGTGACCGACGCCGGGGCGTTCGCTCTGGTCACGTCCTATCTTGAGCAGGCGGGAGTCGCGTGGTTCGTCCAGAGCGAGCCGCCGCCCGGAGCCGGGGGGCCGCCCGAGCCTGGCGGCTCAACCGCCGTGATCTACGTGGCGGAAAACCATCTCGATCCCGCTCGCAAGGCCCTGGAATCGGCGAACCTGGCCGTCGTGGGCTAGAGAGTCTGGCAGGATCCCTCCCGGGAATGGCGCGCGGGCGCCGCGGGGTTGGACTTTGGAGCCCGTGTGCCCTCGGGAGGGAATGTTGTATGAGATGGTGTTGGTGTCTGGCCGCGGTGGCGTTCTCGCTCGCCCCGATTGCGCCGCAGGTGTCTTCGGAACCCTCGGCTCCGGGTTGGGAGCTCTACGAAGAAGAAGGCGGCTGCATCGGCGGCAGCCGTTGCGGCGATCAGGGGGAGTCGATCCAGATCCCCCTCGAGAACGCTCCGGTCGACGGCGTCCGGTTCCATGCCCATGACGACG
>CAXTNS010000266.1:0-2401 GCA_964245465.1 uncultured Thermoanaerobaculia bacterium | reverse complement strand
GACGGCCGCCTGCGGGTCCGTATCGACGCGGCGGCCGTGGCGCCGGACTTCGACGTAGCGAACGAGGAACGGCTCTACGAATTTCCTGTCCAGGGCCGCCGGGGGCGCTTCCTGGTTATCGAGACCCGGGCGGACGACGAGGTCGTCGTCGAGGACATCGAGATCCGCTACCGCGGCCTCCACCAGCCCCGGGAGCGGCGCGAGTGGCGGGTCTATCCCGAAGGGTCCGCCTGCATTGGCGGCGAGCGCTGCCGCGACCAGGGAAGTGTGATCCGGATCAGGCTCGAAGACGCGCCTGTCTACGCCATCCGCTTCAACGCCCACGACAACGTGGGGCCCCACACCCGTGGCCACCTCGCCGTGCGGATCGACCGGCGCACCCTGGCCCGGGACGTCGACGTGCCGCGCGTCGGCCAGGTCTACAACCTGAGGGTCGAGGGGGTGCGCGGGCGCTATCTCGTCTTCGAGGCCATCGCCGACGAAGAGGTGGTGGTGGAGGACGTCGAGGTGCAGTACGGCGGGCTCAGGGCGCCTTGGGAGAAGAAGGGGAAGAAGGAATAGGGGGCGGGGCCTTCTTCCGCAGCTCCACCTTCCCGAACTTCTCCGGCTTCTTCTTGAGCTCCCGGGCCAGCCGGGCCCCCAGCTTCTTCTGGAGCTCGCGGCGCTCGGCGGGATCGGTCACCTTGGCGGCGTCGATCCAGCCTCCCGCGATCATGCCGTGGCCGCCCCCCTTGCCGCGCCGGCCGACCAGGCGGTTCATCACGCCTCCAGCGTCGGCGCGGGTGTTGGTGGTGCGGATCGAGAGGTACAGGCGGTCGTTGAAGTAGCCCGTCGCGAGCGACCAGGTCTTGCCCTCCATACGGAGCAGCAGGTCCGCGATCTCGGGCACGATGTCCGGCTGCTCGACCGGCCCCAGGTGGCTCACGATCAGCGACTCGACCGACTCCATGTTCTCCAGCGCGTCGTGCAGGTTGCCGAAGTACGTGAGCGGCAGGCGCGGGCTCTGGATGCGCGCCAGGAGCCGGTGGTTCGCCTGGGGGAAGAAGAGGTCGTGGACCGCCTTGTCCGGTCCCGCGTGCTCGCGGGCGAAGTCCAGCGTCTCCGAGCGGATGGCGTAGACCAGGGCGGTGGCCAGGGCGTGCGTGGGCTGAACCCCCGCCGCCAGCATGTACTCGGCCAGGATGGTGGCCGTGGCCCCGTACTTCGGCCGCACGTCATGGAACGGCCCCGTCTGCGTGTTCGGCCGCACCGGGTGATGGTCGATCACCACGTCGGGCACGACGCGCGAAGGGAGCTGGTTGTTGCCGCTCCGGGGCTGGGTGTCCACCAGGGCGAAACGCTTGTACTTCTTGCGGCTCAGATGGCGGACGTGGCTGAAGGGCAGGCGCAGGCCCTTGACCAGCTCGCGGTTCTCGGCCCGGCCGATGATGCCGCCGTAGGCCACGGTGACCTTCTGGCGGAATGCCTGGCGGAGGATCCGCGCCAGGATCTGGGCGGAGGCGAGCGCGTCGGGATCGGGGTTGTCGTGGGTGAGCACGAGCCAGCGGCCGCCCTTGCCATCCCTCTGGATCAGCTCCGTCAGGGCCGCGTAGCAGTCGCGTGTCGCGTCCGTGATGATGGGATCAACCACGGCGGATCCGTCACTGCCGCAGGCTTTCGGCGAATCGGTCGCGCGCGCCCCGCAGCCCGGCCGTGTCCTCGCCGGCCGCCGCGGCCCGGGCGATGAAGTCGTCGAGCCGCTCCAGGTCCTCGAACACCTCGTAGCGCCCGGTCAGCTCCTTGTCTCCCTGGAACCGCCGCACCCAGACGTACAGCCGCGCCGGCTCACCCTCCTCCGGCTCGCTCAGGGAAGCTTCAAAGGTCACCCGGTCGTCAATCGCCATCGGGGGGTAGTGTATCCAATTCCTGCCCCTGGGAGCGCCGTGCTACCATTCCCGCCCGGGCCGCCCGGCCCCCATCATGATCAAAGAAATCTTCCACATCGGTTCCTTTTCCATCAGCCCGTTCGGGGTGATGCTGGTCTTCGCCTTCCTCGACAGCTACCTGCAGCTCCGCTGGGGCATGAAGCGGCTCGGCATCGGCGACGAGGAGGACGCGAGCGCCCTCGTCTTCGCCGCGGGCGTCGGCGGCATCCTGGGCGCCAAGATCTACTACGCCATCCTCAACATGGACTGGCGGCTGCTCTTCGACCGCTCCGGCCTCGTCTGGTACGGCGGCTTCATCCTCGGCGCCCTGGGCGTGATCTGGATGATGCGCCGCCGCCGCCTGCCCGCCTGGCCCATGGCCGACGTGGCCGCGCCCGCCCTCGCCATCGGCTACGCCATCGGCCGCATCGGCTGCTTCCTGGTGGGCGACGACTACGGCCGGCCCACCGGCCTGCCGTGGGGCGTCGCCTTCCCCG
>CAXTNS010000265.1:573-8909 GCA_964245465.1 uncultured Thermoanaerobaculia bacterium | reverse complement strand
GGGGTACGTCCTGGCGCTCCTGGGGAGGCGGCAGGCCCCTCTCGAAGAAACGCTCGATCTCGCGGGCGCGCGGGACGGCGGACTGATTCTCCCCTGCGACGTGCGCGACGCCGTGGCGCTGGAGAGGTGCGCCGAGGAGATCCGCGTCCGCTGGGGCGGGGCCGACGTGGTGGTGCCCGCGGCCGGGGTGGTCTCCATCGCCCCGGTGGAGGAGACCTCCCCCGACGACTTCGCGGCCATGATCGAGACCAACCTGACCGGCGCTTTCCTGCTGATCCGCGCCCTGCTGCCGGCCATGAAGGAGCGGGGCCGGGGGTGGCTGATCCCCCTCCTCTCCGTGGCCGCCCGCCGCGGCTTCCCCGGCTGGTCCGCCTACTGCGCCAGCAAGTGGGGGCTGGCCGGGCTGGTGGCGGCCCTGCGCGAGGAGCTCAAGGGCACGGGCGTGCGGATCACGGCCCTCTATCCGGGCGCGACGGACACGCCGATCTGGGACCGCCTGCCCGGCGAGTGGAACCGCGGCGCCATGGTGCCCCCCCGCGAGGTGGCCCGGGCCCTCGGATACGTCCTCGACGCCGATCCCTCGACCCTGGTGGAGGAGGTCCACCTGGGACCTGCCGGAGGCGCCCTGTGATGGGAAGGAAATCAACCTGGCCGCTGCTGCTGACGCCATTTTTTCCACTGCTGACGCTGGTTCCGGGTGGGAAATGGGCTTTGCCGCTCGTGGCGCCGTTGACCCTCTGGCTCGCCTTCAAGGACCGGGTCCGGGAAGGGGACTACCTGCGCGCCTGGACGCTGGGGATCGTCTGGGCGTTCCTCCTGAGCACGGGTGTGATCGTGCTGGTGCTCTGGATGCCGGAGGCGGCCAGCGACGGTATTCTCCGTGGAGAGACGTACCGGCAGGAGATGTTTGGCTGGATCGCCACGGGCGAGGGGAAGGAGAACAACCCCTCGGCCTTCATCCCCGAGCACCTGCTTCACCTCGGGATCTTCATTCTGCTCACCTGGGCGAGCGGGGGCTATCTAGGGCTCGCCCTGGGGGCCGCGCTGGTGGGTTACATGAGCTACTTCGTGGGCAGCTACGCGGCGGCGAGCGGGCACCCGTTCCTGGGCTCGGTAGCCGCCTGGGTGCCCTGGTCGGTCATCCGGGTGTGCGCCTTCGTGCTCCTGGGGACCCTCTTCGCCCGGCCGCTGCTGGTGCGCCGGGCGTGGCCCTTCGGGAGGCGGGAATACCGGTTGATGGCCCTCGCCCTCTCCGGCATCCTCGCCGACCTCGTGATCAAGGCGCTCGCGGCCCCCGCGTACGGCGTGTTCCTGCGGCAGATGGCGCGAAGCGCAGGCCTCTAACCCAGCCTGCGGATCGCCTTGACGTTGTCGCCTCCGAAGGTGCCGCCGGCGCACTGGCCGGTGCTGGTGGCGATGCCGAGGTCCTGCCAGCCGGGCGGGGTGGGCTGATCCGCGCAGACCACCATGGCCGAGCCCACGGCCTTGTTGGTGTGGAGCTCGATGACCCAGGCGTCGCCGCCGCAGGTGGCCGGGCTGGAGACCACGTCGACCTTGATCCAGCCCGCGGGGACCGGCCCCGGAGGGCAGACGACCTGCCGGGTGGCGATCTGGGCGGGTGCCTTGACCACCAGGATCGCGGCCAGGAACAGGGCGCATGCCAGCGTCAGGAACGCGAGCCGGGTCTTGGATTGGGGACTGGGTTGCCGTTTCATGGTGTCCTCCTCTTTCATCCAGACTCCAGAAGGTGCAAATGTCCGGCCAATCTCCTATACTTCCCGCGCTTTCGAGGGCCAACCAGGGGTCAATTACCGTGAGCGAGATCCGAGAAACCAGAGGGGCCTTGAGCGGCGCCGGCCGGCGGTTCGGCATCGTGGCGTCCCGCTTCAACTCACGCATCGGCGACCTGCTGGTGGCCGGGGCCGTGGACTGCCTGCGCCGGCACGGCGTGGAGCCGGGGGACGTCCATCTCGTCTCCGTCCCCGGCGCCTGGGAGATCCCCCAGGCGCTGGAGGAATTGGCCGTTGTTGGAAAGGTTGACGGGCTGGTGGCGATCGGCGTCGTCATCCGCGGCGAGACGCCCCACTTCGACTACATCTGCGCCCAGGCGAGCCGCGGCATCGCGGCCGTGGCCGAGCGGCACCGGGTGCCGGTGGGCTTCGGCCTGCTGACCTGCGACACCTCCGAGCAGGCGCAGGAGCGCGCCGGAGGCAAGGCGGGCAACAAGGGGTGGGAAGCGGCGCTCGTGGCCCTCGAGATGGCCGATCTCTTCGCCCGGCTGCGCGGATAGCGCAGGTAGCGGCGAAGGACGGCCCCGGCTATGATTGCCGGACGGATTGGGGCCGTTCCCGATCACGGGAGCGGCCCTTGCTTTCGTTGAAGTCTTTTTACTGGGGTCTTTGAGGCGAGGTTTCATGACGGCAGGAAAGCGGCGCACGGCACGGGAAATGGCAGTCCAGATGCTCTACCAGAGCGACCTCGGAGGCAGCCCGCTGGCACACATCTTCAACACGTTCGATCTTTCAGAGTACCTGGCGAAGGAAGCGGCCGCCGAGAAGAAGCGGGAAGAGTCCGCGCCGGCCACGCCGGCGGTCACCCTTGCAGAGGACCGGGCGGATTACGTCCGGCGCCGGAAGCGGTTGGAAGAGGCGTTCGTCTATGCCCAGGAGCTGGTCCGGGGGACGCTCGACAACCAGGAGAAGATCGACGAGATGATCCGCGGCCAGGCCGACAACTGGCGCCTGGAGCGGATGCCGCCCGTGGACCGCAACATCCTGCGCCTGGCCGTCTATGAAATGCTCCACGAGCGCGAGACCCCCAAGCTCGTGGTGCTCGACGAGGCCATCGAGCTGGCCAAGAAGTTCGGCTCGGAGCAGTCGGGGCGCTTCGTCAACGGCCTCCTGGACGGCCTGTTGAAGCAGCACACCTTCCCAGGCAGCCTGACCTGACGATTTGAGAGAGAGCGAGAGCAGAGGGATGAGCACTTACGACCACAAAGCGGTCGAGGCCAAGTGGCAGGACCGCTGGGAGAAGCAGCGGGCGGCCGAGGTGGACCTGCGCCACGCCCGCGACAAGTACTACATGCTGATGATGTTTCCCTATCCGTCGGGAGATCGCCTCCACGTCGGGCACGGGCGGAACTACATCCTGGGCGACGCCCTCTACCGCTTCCTGCGGATGAACGGCAAGCGCGCCCTGAACCCCATGGGCTGGGACGCCTTCGGCCTGCCCGCCGAGAACGCCGCCATCCAGCGCGGCGTCCATCCCCGGGACTGGACGCTCGCCAACATCAAGGTGATGAAGGAGCAGTTCCGGCGCTGGGGCATCCTCTACGACTGGTCCAAGGAGATCGCCTCCTGCTTCCCCGAGTACTACCGGTGGAACCAGTGGCTGTTCCTGCGCATGTTGGAGAAGGGGCTCGCCTACAAGAAGATGGCGCCCGTCAACTGGTGCCCGAGCTGCCGCACCGTGCTCGCCAACGAGCAGGTGGTCGACGGCGCCTGCGAGCGCTGCGGCACACCGGTCGTCCAGCGCGACCTGGAGCAGTGGTTCTTCCGCATCACCGACTACGCCGACCGGCTGCTCGCCGGGCTCGACACCCTGGAAGGGTGGCCCGAGAAGGTCAAGGTGATGCAGCGCAACTGGATCGGCCGCTCCGAGGGCGCCGAGATCCGCTTCGAGATCCCCGCCCTGGGCGAATCGGTGACGGTGTTCACCACCCGGCCCGACACGCTCCACGGCGCCACCTTCATGGTGCTCGCCCCGGAGCACCCGCTCACTCCGCGGCTGATCGTGAAGCACCCCGACAGGGAAGGGATCGAGGCCTGGATCGAGAAGGTGCGCAACACGCCGCGCATCCAGCGTTCGGCCGAGGAGACGCCCAAGGAGGGACGTGACACCGGCTCGGTGGCCGTGAACCCGGCCACGGGGGAGGAGATCCCCCTCTGGCTCGCCAACTACGTGCTCCCCGAGTACGGCACGGGCGCCGTGATGGCCGTGCCCGCCCACGACGTGCGCGATCTCGCCTTCGCCCGCCAGGAAGGGCTGCCCATCCGGCTGGTCTACCACCCGGAAGACCGGAATGTGGATTCCGCGACGATGACGGAGGCGATCCTCCACACGGGAGTGATCCGCAACGCGCCGCCGTTCGACGGCGCCGTGGACGGACCCGAGACGATCGGCCGCTTCATCGCCTGGATCGAGAAGCAGGGCTGGGGCCAGGCCAAGGTAACCTACCGGCTGCGTGACTGGCTGATCTCGCGCCAGCGCTACTGGGGGACGCCGATCCCGGTCCTCTACTGCGACAAGGACGGCATGGTGCCCCTGCCGGACGACCAGCTCCCGGTGGAGCTGCCCTACGACGTCGAGTTCACCGGCCGCGAGGGCAACCCGCTGTCGCGCTCCAAGGCCTTCGTCGAGACGAAGTGCCCGAAGTGCGGCGGCCCCGCCCGGCGCGAGACCGACACCATGGACACCTTCGTGGACAGCTCCTGGTACTACCTGCGCTATCTGTCCCCCCGGGACTCGGCGCGGATGTTCGACCCCGAGCTGGCCAGCCGCTGGATGCCCGTGGACCAGTACATCGGCGGCATCGAGCACGCGATCCTCCATCTTCTCTACGCGCGGTTCATCTGCCGGGTGCTGCACGATTTCGGCCTGGTGAAGCTGGAGGAGCCGTTCCAGAACCTGTTCAACCAGGGGATGATCACGCGCTACTCCGAGAAGTCGGGCCGCATCGAGAAGATGTCGAAGTCGCGGGGCAACACCGTCTCGCCCGACGAGCTGATCGAGGAGATGGGGGCCGACACCGAGCGGGTCTACACCCTCTTCATCGGTCCGCCGGAGAAGGAGGCCGAATGGAGCGACGAGGCCGTCTCGGGCGCCCACCGCTTCCTCCAGCGGGTCTGGCGCATGCTGGAGCGGCTGCCGGAGGCGCCCCCCACGGCACCGGCCGACGCCGAGTTGGAGCGGGACCGCCACGCCACCATCCAGCGGGTGACCCACAGCATGCAGCGGTTCTCGTTCAACACGGCCGTGGCGTCGCTGATGGAGCTGTCGAACAGCTTGTTCCGTGCCCTGGAGGAGAAGACGGCCTCCCGGCTGCGTTGCGAGGAGACGTTCGACACGCTGGTCCAGCTCCTGCACCCCATGGCCCCCCACGTCACTGAGGAGCTGTGGGAACGGCGGGGGTATACCGAGAGCCTGCTGGAGAGCTCTTGGCCGGAATTCGACGGGAAGAAGCTCCACCGCGAGCGCATCCATCTGGTGGTCCAGGTGGACGGCAAGCTGCGCGACCGGGTGGAGGTGGACGCGTCGGCGGACGAGAAAGAGGTGCGCGCCGCCGTGCTCGCGAGCCCCAAGGTGCAGGAGCACCTGGGCGGGCGGGAAGTGGCCAAGGCCGTCCTGGTCCCGGGCCGGCTGATCAACCTGGTGACGAGGAAGTCGGCATGAAAAGCGGCATGAAAAGAAAATTGCTTTCCGGGACCCTGGTTCTGATCGTCCTGACCCTGGCCGCCTTTTCAGGGGGCTGTGGCTACGCGCTCGTGGGGCGCGGCAGCACCGTCCCCGCCGACATCAAGTCGGTCTACCTGCAGCCGCTCCAGAACCGCACGCAGCGGTCGCAGGTGGAGCAGGCCCTGACCCGGGCCATCGCCGAGGAGCTGGTGACCCGGCAGCGCTTCGCCGTGGTGGGGAGCGAGGCCGAGGCGAACGCCGAGATCCTGGGTGCCGTGACGGGCTTTGGCGTGACTCCCGTTACCTTCGACCAGGGCGGCCGCGCGACCGAGTACGAGATCGCGATCACCGCTCAGATCACCTTCAAGCGTGTGGGGGAGACGGGCGCGGTGATCTGGAAGAGCGACCGCTACACCTTCCGCGAGAACTACCCCGTGGACCCCTCCTCGGCCGAGTACTTCGACCGCGAGGACGAGGCGATCGAGACCGCCTCGCAACGCTTCGCCGAGACGCTGGTCACCAATCTGTTGGAAGGATTCTAGACAGGACGGCCCTGCGTGGCCGCCCTCTCCTGCTGACCTGCTTACTGGCCGATTACTGGCCGATTACTGGCCGATCTCGGCGACGCGCTTCGCGAGGCGGGACTTGTAGCGCGAAGCGGTGTTCGCGTGAATGACCTTCTTCTGAGCGATCTTGTCGATGACGCCCAGGGTCACCGGCAGCAACTCGTTGGCCTTCGCCGCGTCGCCACTGGCCACGGCCGAGCGCAGGCTCTTGATGGCCGTGCGCAGGCGCGAGCGATGCGCCCGGTTCCGCTCCCGCTGCTTGAGGTTCTGACGGTTCCGCTTCTCAGCCGACTTGGTATTCGCCATATGCTTTGTTGCTCTCCATAGAAAAACGAAGTCGCACCGAAGTGCGACGGAGCTTTATACCACCGGGGGCTCCCCCCGTCAACCTCCGATCTCGCGCAGCCGCTGCCGTGCGAGGTTGGCCTCGTCGCTCGTGGGGTACTGCCGGATGACGTGCTGGAGCTGGACGACCCCTTGGGAGCGCTCGCCGAGCTCCAGGTGGGAGTAGCCCTTCTTCAGGAGCGCGCTGGGGACCTTGTCACTGCGCGGATAGCGGGAGACCACGGCGTCGAACTGCTCGATGGCCTGCCGGAAGCGCTTCTGGCGGTAGTAGGACTCGCCGATCCAGTAGGTGGCGTTGTCCGACAGGTCGGTGTTGGGAAAGTTCGCCAGATACTCCTGGAACTCCCGCAGGGCGAGATCGTAGCTCCCCTTCAGGTAGTCGTTGTAGGCCGCGTCGTAGAGGCTCTTGGGATCGGCTCCGCCGCCCCCGCCACCTGGAGGGGACTGCGGCTGCTGAGGAGCGGGCTCTGTCCCTTCCGACGGCGGCATTGCGGTCACCGGCCGGGCCGCCGACTCACTGCGGAAGGCCTTCAGCTCCTGGTTGGTGGCCGCGATCTGCTGCGAGAGCTGGGAGAGGCGGTAGTTGGTGTCCTCGAGCTTCGCCTGCAAGGCCTCGATCTGGCTCGACAGGTCCTGCAGCTTCACCTGCATGTCGGCCTCGGTCTTCAGGAGGCCCTGCATCTGCTGGGCGACGTTGGTCTCGAGGTTCGCGACTTCCTGCTTGCTCGGGGCCTGCTTCTGCATCTGAAGCATCTGGCGCTGGATGTCCGAGAGCTGCGACTGGATGCTCTCGATGTCCTGCGTCGAGACGCATCCCGCGGCGGCGAATGCCACGAGGCAGAAGGCGAGAGGGGCGATACCAAGGTGGTGCTTCATGTCAACCGGTGTCACCCGACGTTGGACCGGCCCGTGATGATCATGTGGGCACGGCGGTTCTGCGACCAGCAGCTCTCCTCGTCGGTGTCGCAGACCTGCCGCTCCTCACCGTAGGAGAGGGTGCGCAGGCGGTCCCCACCGACGCCCAGCGAGGTCAGGTAGTCCTTGACCGCGTTGGCGCGGCGCTCGCCCAGGGCAAGGTTGTACTCGTTGGTGCCGCGCGAGTCGGCGTGCCCCTCGATGGTGACCGAGAACTGCGGGTTGCTCTTGAGCAGGTCGGCATTGCGCGACAGCTTGTCTCGGGTGTCGTCCGAGAGCGTGCTCTCGTCGTAATCGAAATAGATATCAGGGCTGAAGCCGCGGCGCCGCAGCTCCTCGTTGACGACCTGCATGTCGGCCGAGGTGAGCGGGTCCTCTGTCGTGTCGTCCACGCTGGGCGCCGCCGGCTGCTCGATTTCTTCCGGCTGGCTCGAGGTCGCCGGGGGTGCGGGCACCGTCGTCGTTTCGACGTCCAGGTCCGCGGGCGGAGTCGCCGGCTTCTTCTTGGGGCAGCCGTACAAGAACGTCAACAGAACCGGTATCACGGTCCAGACCAGCCACTTTCGGTTCATGGTATCTCCTCAATCAAAAAGGCTTGTCGACACATCTCGGTCTCGGACTCTATCACTTTTCCGGAGCGCTCCGCGACCAGTCGGCGAGGTCGTTGTTGCCTTCCGTGGTGAGCTGCCGCACGTTCGAGCCGTCCACGTCCATCACGTAGATCTGCTTGCCGCCGCCGCCCCGCCGCGAGGCGAAGGCGATCTTGCGGCCGTCGGGCGAGAAGGAGGGCGATTCGTTCTCGCCCGGCCCGGAGGTGAGGACCCGGGTCTCCAGCGTCACCACGTTGGTCACCGCGATCTGGAACTGGCCGTCCCGCCGGCTGGTGTAGACGATCAGGTCGCCCTCGGGGCTCCAGTTGGCGCCGTCGTTGTAGGTGCCGTCGAAGGTGAGCCGCCGCTGGTTGGCCCCCTCGGCGTCCATCAGGTAGATGTGCGGGTTGCCGGCGCGGCTGGAGGTGAAGGCGATCTCGCCCCCCTTGGGGCTCCAGGCGGGGTT
>CAXTNS010000265.1:0-563 GCA_964245465.1 uncultured Thermoanaerobaculia bacterium | reverse complement strand
GTGTCGATGGCGTTGGAGTTGGTCAGCCGCCGGAGGTTTCCACCGTCGACGTCGGCGGTGAAGATCTCGATGTTGCCTTCGAGCGAGCGGGCGAAGACGATCCGGCGGCCGTCGGGCGAGAAGCTCGGGCTGGTGTTGAGCGAGCCCGAGGTGACGATGGGGCGCTTTCGGCCGCTGGAAACGTCCGCCATGTAGAGGCCCGGGGGCCCGTTGAAGAACGACGTGTAGGCCAGCGAGGCGCCGTTGGGGCTCCAGGCCGGCGACATGGAGGTGGAGCGGTGGCCGGTGATGCGCCGCTGGTCCGCTCCGTCATAGTCCATGACGAAGATCTCCTTGTTGCCCGTGCGGTCCGAGGTGAAAGCGATCGAGGAGAGGGCGATGCCGGGCCGGCCGATCAGGAAGCGGATGACCTCGTCGGCGAAAGTGTGGCCGACCCTCCGGCTGACGTTGAAAGGACCCCGGTAGCGCTTGGCGAGCACGGCCTGGCCACTCCCCAGGTCGAGCACCCGGCCCTCGTCGTCGACGGACGCTCAGCAGCAGACCTACGGGCGCTGTGTGCCAAC
>CAXTNS010000264.1:5916-8956 GCA_964245465.1 uncultured Thermoanaerobaculia bacterium | reverse complement strand
TCGAGCCTGCTGCGCGTCACCGACCTCGTCGAGGTCGACCCGGTCGGCACCGGCTCCGCAGTCCCTTGCCACCACAGAACAGATCTGCTAGCATGTACATAGGTTCTCCTGAATCCTACCTGGAGATCATCGCTATGAAAAGAGCCTTGAAGTTCGCCACTCTGGTTGCAGTCCTTTCCCTGACCTGCTGGCTCGGCAAGGGGACAGTTGCCTATGCCGATGGGTCGTGCGAGTCCATGCACCTTAAGCGCTGCTCCCCGAGGGGACTCATGGCGCCGTGCACCTACGCAGACGGCTCCCCGGGCCAGTGCACCTGCGTGGGCCGGTGGGACTGCCTCCTCTGAGGCTCACCGGAAGTAATGGCGCTTACGTTTGCCGCTGATGGGTGCGTATCAAACACCAGAGTACGTTCGCGGCCGAACGGCGTCACTATGGTAATCGTCTGGCCGGTGGCCTACCGCGTAAACTTTGACCCGTCTCGCGATCTGGAGCACGTGGCCTAGAAGCAGCCGCAGTAGTAGCGCTTCGGAGTGGTGCTGCACAAGGTCGCAAAGCTCGCGTAGCAGGTTCCGGTGTAGGATCCCACCGTGCAGTCCGCGCCTTCGTACTGGTCGATGCAGGCCGGGTCGCTGCAGTTGCCGCACATCCAGGGGAAGAGCGGCATGGGCTTCGGCGTCATCCCAGGCAGGCTGGGCAGCATGGCGGCTTCCTGAGCGTTCGCCGCACCGAGTGCCGATTCCAACGGACACTTCTCGACGACCCTGGACATCTCCGGAGCTTGGCCGGAGGGCGCGGCGAATCCTGACAGAGAACCCGACATACAAAACAGGGACAGGAGCACCATCAGACCATAAGGCTTGGACATTGTAAGTCTCCCTTGGCGTTGGCGGGCTCGTGCCATAGAGGCAGTCTATGACGGAGCCGCTGCGCTGTCAACAATACAAGAAAATTCCACAATCCACGTAGGGCACGTCGAACGCTTGCTCTCCGATCTGTCTTTTTGCCTGTGCGAGCGAGGGATTCCAATTACAAGCTTTCCGGCTGGCGGTGACCTGCGCGGTGTAGCATTCGACGGAGGGTACGTCTGGGTAACCGGAGGAGCCATCCAGGAACGGTGTCAAAGATGTAGCCCAGGCGGAGTACGGAAGCATCGAGCTTTCGAGCGGGGTCAGCGGTCGAGAAAGCCAGGCTTCCGTCCGTCTATAGGCTCATCAGCCATCCATCCCCAAGCCGAAGGAGGCCTTATGACCGGAAACGCGACGCCCAGGAAGGTGATTGTCGCCGTGCACGGCATTGGCGATCAAATCCGCTATGCAACGATCCAGCAGGTGCTTACACAGTTTGCCCGGTACCACGGGCAAGCTGCCGCGGTGCCGCTGGGCAGCTTCCACGCCCAGAAAGACTCCGAAGTAGTCTTCACTCCCAAGACCCCCCGGGAGATCAGCGACCTCGGCTTTGCCGAGGTTTATTGGGCCGACATCCCGCGCAAGGTGGCTGAGGACAAGTACCTCCTGGAGGGCACTCAGCCGTGGGTGAAGACGATCATCGGCCGCATCCACCAACGGCAGGAGCAGTCTCTGCCGGACGGTGCGGCACGGCTCTCGCCCGCCGACGAACGCATGATCGAGGAGGTCCTGCGCGAGATGCTGCAGACTCTTGGCGTGCTGGAACGGCTCTCCTTCCTGGCCGACAAGATGGGTCTGTTCTCTTTTGACCTGAAGAAAGTTCTGGTCGATTTCGTCGACGACGTGCAGATCGTGGCTGAATTCAAGAAGCAGGGCGGAGAGATCGGCGAGGCCTTCGCGAAGCAGATGCAGAAGGTGTATGAGCAGCTCGAGGGAGTGGAGGAGATCTATCTCGTCGCCCACAGCGAAGGGACGGTCGTCACCTTGCTGGGGCTGCTCTCCGCTCTGTGCTCAGGAGACAAGCCGTGGATTTCCAAGGTCCGCGGCTTGATGACTCTCGGCTCGCCGATCGACAAGCACCTGATCCTCTGGCCCGAGCTCTTCGAAGATTTCCAGGCGCCTTGCGAGACGGGCCAACCCCGCCAGCCGATCGAGTGGCACAACTATTACGACTACGGCGATCCCGTTGGATTCGAGCTGGACACGGCGCGCGCGAGGTTCACGAGCGGGCCCTGGGAGGGCGTCTTCCACTTCCCCGGCGGCAAGGGCGGCCACGATCACGGCTTCACGCGGTACCCGCTGCCGGGCAAGGCCCATGTCGATTATTGGGAGGATGAGGACGTGTTCGGCCACTTCATCCGGAACGTCGTGTCCAAGGAACCTCCCAAACCCGAGCGTGAGAAGTTCAAGGAGCCGCCGCGGAGCAAGGCGCTGGCGCGAATCGTCAGTTGGGTCATGCCCTACTTCGGTGCCGTGGCGCTGCTGTTCTGCGCCGTGCTGGTCCTCTACAAGGCCGTCCACGGCTTCCTCGGGATCGCGCCGGAAGAGGTGAGGCAGGTCTTCCTTGGCGTGGCCAGTTATACGTGTCTGTTGGCGGGTCTGACGGTTCTGGCGCGCATTCCGCGCCTGACCCGTATGCGGAGGTGGCGGCTGTTCGGGTTCGTCTTTTTCCTGCTATCCATCGCCGGCTATCAGTTCTTGTGTATCCCCAGGAGCGCTGAGAGCTACTCGAGTTGCGTCAGCATGGATCGAATGCCCAGATTGTCCGAGCTCGGGCCCGTGGGAATTGCGATCGGGGTTGCCATCGCGATCTATTTCGCCAGCAAGCTGTTTCCCCGTTGGGGAATGCGGACGTTGCTGATTCCCGGCGCCGTCGCCGTGGCCTGCTTCGTTTTCAGCCGAATCCAGGGTGTCAAGAACGACCTGTGGCCGGTCTTCCTGGCCGGAGCCGCGTTTTTTTACCTCTGGTGGCTCGTGGCGCTCCTCTTCGACCTGACCTTCGTCTGGCACCGGTATATCCGGATGTCGACTCCTGTCCTGGAGTATCGGCGGCGGCCGCTGGAGGTGCGGGGCAGGCCCCTTCAGGAGAGTGCCAGGGGTGCGGCCGGGGGGGGCCGGGGGGGGGGGCCCCGCAT
>CAXTNS010000264.1:0-5906 GCA_964245465.1 uncultured Thermoanaerobaculia bacterium | reverse complement strand
GTTAGCCGGTTTGGGTACACCACTTTTCGATAGTGCTTCTACAGAAGCTCATTTTGAGCAGATCTTACGGCTGCAAGGACAAAATCTGCGGAGCTGAAAAAGGCTGTGGAACGTGGTGCTATGGGATCTTGAAAGGGCGGGAAATAGGTTCCGCCCAGAATGATGAGGGGCAGGCGACGTGACCATGATCACCTTCCGAGCAGGCACGTGCTGCCTCAGATACCGTAGCTCCCAGGCAAGGCCTGAACTTTCACCCGCCAACAGAATGACTACGTGACTCCTCTGCAAGAGATCGACTACGGCCGTTTGCCATTCGGCACTCCTTGAATGGCTCAGATAGACCCTTGCCGCGCCGCGACGAGGCAGCCGGTCACGAGGGTCGCCCAGAGCAACAAGCTCACCGACGTGGCGTCTGAACATGGGGCCAAGGAATTGATCGAGGTGTGTCCCATCGAGACGTCGGCGTGTCTTCGATATCCATTCAGGGATCTGTCCCTCTGGACGAACTCGCTGTAGTATCTCGGCAGCTCCAGGAAGGGAGGCGTATCTGCGCTCCCGACGAATGCAGGCTGGACGCCGGGCTTCCTGGTTCGCGCGGGAACCACGGATCATGGACATTCTTGACGCTATCGGAAAGACCTCGATGGCTCGGCTTCGCAAGGTCGTTCCACCCCGGTGTGCGGACGTCCTGGTGAAGCTCGAGTGGGAGAACCCCACCGGCAGCATGAAGGACCGGATGGCGAAAGCCGTGATTTCGCGGGCGGAGGAGGATGGCCGGCTGCAGCCCGGAGATACCGTCGTCGAGTACACGGGAGGCAGCACGGGAGCATCCCTCGCCCTGGTCTGTGCCGCCAAAGGCTACAGGATCCACATCGTCAGCTCCGATGCGTTCGCCCAGGAGAAGCTGGATCAGATGGCGGCGCTGGGTGCGCAGCTCACGCTCGTCCCCAGTGAGGGCGGCCTCACGACCAGGAAGCTGATCCTGGACATGGTCGAGACCGCCCGCCGGTTGAGCCAGGAACCTCACACGTACTGGACCGACCAGCTCAACAACCACGACAGCATCGCGGGGTACTCTCCACTGGCGGAGGAAATCTGGTCGCAGACGAACGGAGAGATCGACGCCTTCGTTCACTCCGTGGGCACGGCGGCCTCCTTCCGTGGGGTTGTCACCGTGCTGAAACGATACAAGCCGAGCCTCAAGGCCGTCGCCGTCGAGCCCGCCGAATCGTCCGTGCTGTCGGGGAATCCTGCGGGGCCTCACAAGATCGAAGGGGTCGGGATTGGCTACACTCCTCCTCTCTGGGAGCCCACTCTCGTGGACGAGATCGTGCCGGTCAAGACGGACGACGCGAAGGAGATGGCGAGGCGCCTCGCGCGGGAGGAAGCCCTCTTCGCGGGGACCTCTTCGGGAGCGAACGTGATCGCCGCGCTGCAAGTCGCGGAGCGGCTGGGGCCAGGAGCCAAGGTGGTCACGTTGATGGCCGACTCGGGCCTCAAGTACCTGAACACTGATGTCTACAAGAACAGACGCTGAGGTGGGCCTGCATGCTCTACATGATCGTCGAGGACTTCAAAGGCGATCCGGTGCCCGTCTACCGGCGCTTTCGCGATCAGGGCCGGCTGGCGCCTGACGGGCTCCAGTACGTCCATGGCTGGGTGACGCAGGACCTGCAACGCTGCTACCAGGTCATGGAGTGCGATGATCCGGCTCTTCTACAGGAGTGGATCGACCAGTGGAAGGACGTCGTCGACTTCGAGGTCGTTCCCGTCGTGACTTCCTCCGAAGCCGCCGCCGCGGTAGCACCTCGGCTCTGAGAAAGGCCTGCCATGCGGGTGGCTGCAATCTACGACATTCATGGGAACCTCCCCGCGCTCGAAGCTGTGCTCCAGGAGATCCGTCAAGCCGAGGTGGACCGTGTCGTGGTCGGGGGCGACGTCGTTCCGGGGCCGATGCCCTGTGAAACGCTCAGGTGTCTGCTGGATCTCGACGTTCCGGTCCAGTTCATCCATGGCAATGGCGAACGCGAGGTGCTTGCGGAGAAGGCGGGAAGGGAGATGAGCACCGTTCCAGAACAGTTTCGGGAGATCATGCGCTGGGTGGCCCGGGAGCTCGATCCCGAACAGGAGCGGCTGTTGGCGGGCTGGCCCGCGACGCTCCGTATCGAGGTCCAGGGTTTGGGCGAGGTGCTGTTCTGCCACGCCACACCGCGGAATGATACGGAGATCTTTACCCGCCTCACGCCGGAAGACCGTCTCCTGCCCGTCTTCGAAGGGCTCGGCGCGCCCGTCGTCGTCTGCGGTCATACCCACATGCAGTTCGACCGGAAGGTCGGAGAAATTCGAGTCGTGAACGCCGGCAGCGTGGGCATGCCGTTTGGGAAACCGGGGGCCGATTGGCTCTTGCTTGGACCCGGCGTTCAGTTGCGGCATACGCCCTACGATCTCACGAAAGCCGCTGAGCGCATTGGAAACACGAGCTATCCGCAAGCTCAGGATTTTGCGGCACGGTACGTCCTGAATCCACCTTCCGAGCGCGAAATGCTCGAAGTCTTCACCCGTGGAGAGTTGAGGTGAAAATGGTACGTTTCCGCCTGGTGTTGCTGGTGATCCTTGGAAGTTGGCTGCTTTGCGGAGCGGTGGCGGCTGCCGAAAAGGCGGCGCCACTGGTCGTGGGGGAGACGTTCACGATCGACTCGAAGGTTCTGAAGGAGACACGGAGGATCAACGTCTACCTGCCGCCCGGCTATGCGGAATCTCGTGATCTGCGGGTGCCCGTTCTTTACATGCCGGATGGCGGTATCGCCGAGGATTTCCTGCACGTGGCGGGCCTCGTGCAGGTCTCGGTGGGCAATGGAACGATGCGGCCCTTCCTTCTCGTGGGGATTGAGAACACCGAGCGCCGCCGCGACATGACCGGTCCGACGGAAGACGAGGAAGACAAGAAGATCGCGCCGCGCGTGGGCGGCTCCCAGGTCTTCAGGAAGTTCCTGCGCGAGGAGCTGATGCCGCAGGTGAAGGAGCGCTATCGCACGACTCCGGAAACGGCGATCGTGGGGGAGTCCCTGGCCGGGTTGTTCGTGGTGGAGACGTTTCTCCTGGAGCCGGATCTGTTCGACACCTACATTGCCTTCGATCCCAGCCTCTGGTGGAACCGCCAGGCGCTGGTCCAGAACGCCGAGGAGCGGCTGAAGGCCCAGCCCAAGTTGGAGAAGACGCTGTACTTCGCGAGCAGTGACGAGCCGGGGATCGTGGCCGGCGCGCAACGATTGGCGGAGATCCTTGCCAAGGACGTGCGGCTCGGCCTCCACTGGCATTACGAGAAGATGCCCGAGGAGAAGCACTCGACGATCTACCATCCCGCCGCGCTGAAAGCCTTCCGGACGGTGTTCAAGCCGGCTCCGGCAACCAAGCCTTGACATTCTAGGCATCCCTTTCTAAGATGCCTTGGCATCCTAGGCATCGTTTTGCCTGGGACCGGGGAGGGAAGATCCATGCCGAAAGAGAAGGCGGACCTGTTGCAGGGTACGCTCGACATGCTCATTTTGAAGGCCGTCTCGCTCGGCCCGCTGCACGGCTACGGCATCATTCAGCGCATCCATCAAATGTCCGGCGAGATGCTGGAGGTGGAGCAGGGCTCGCTCTATCCGGCGCTCTACCGGATCGAGCAGCGGGGCTGGGTCTCCTCGAAGTGGGACCTGAACGAGACGGGCCGGCGCGCCAAGTTCTACACGCTCACCAAGGCCGGCAGGATTCAGCTCGGGGCCGAGGAGGCGAGCTGGGACCGCCTGGCGCTCGCCATCGCCAAGGTCCGGCAGGCCACCTGAGGGTTGCGGCATGAGACAGATCAACGTTCTCTCGACGCGGATGCGCGCGCTGTTCCGGCGCGAGGCGGTCATCGGAGACATGGACGAAGAGATGCGCTGCCACCTGGAGATGGAGGCGGAGGCGAACGTCGGGAGAGGGATGACGCCCGAGGAGGCACGTCGGGCCGCACTCCGGACCTTCGGGAATTTCGACAGTATCAGAGAGCGGGCCTATGAGGTCCGTGGAGGCGGTCTCTTGGAAACGTTTTTACAGGACGTCCGGTATGCGGCGCGGATGCTGGTGAAGCGCGCGGGCTTCACGGGGGTCGCGGCCCTCACGCTGGCGCTCGGCGTGGGTGCCAATACCGCTATTTTCAGCGTGGTGGAGGCCGTCCTGTTACGGGACCTGCCCTACCGTCATGCCGCCAGGACGGTTGTGCTGTGGGAGAACAACCGCCTGGGGAACAGGCCGCACAACACCATCAATCCGGGGAACTTCCTCGACTGGCGGGACCAAGCGAAATCTTTTGACGAGATGGCCGGCTTCGTCGATCAGCGGTACAACCTGACGGGAGCGGGCGATCCCGAGGAGGTACCCTCGCAACTCGCGACTCCCAACCTTTTCACATTGCTCGGTGCCGAGGCCGCGCTGGGCCGCACTTTCAATGCCGAGGACGGGAAAGCCGGGCAGGATGAGGGTGTTGCGGTCATCAGCCATGGCTTGTGGCGGCGCCGCTTCGGAGGCTCGCCGAGCGCTGTCGGCCGGGTCATCTCTCTCAATGGCAGGAAAGTGACCATCGTCGGGGTCATGCCCCCGGATTTCAAGTGGTTCATCCAGGAGAACTCGCTGACCGGCAAACCGGCCGAGCTCTGGCGGCCGCTGACGCTCACGGAGGAAATGCGGGCGAGGCATGGGCGTTTCATGTCGGCCGTGGCTCGCCTCGCGCCGGGCGCCTCGCTCCAGCAGGCGCGAGCGGAGATGGACACCCTCGCGGCTCGTCTCGAACGCCAGTACGTGGGCTTCAATACGGGGTGGGGAGCGACCGTCGTGCCGTTGCGTGAACAGTTGTCGGGCGAGATCCGGCCGGCGCTGCTCGTATTGCTCGGCGCGGTCGGATTCGTGCTCCTCATCGCGTGCGTGAACGTCGCCAACCTGCTGCTGGCCCGCGCGGCGGGGCGGCACAAGGAGATCGCGATCCGCTCCGCGATCGGCGCGGGCCGCCGCCGTATCATCCGCCAGTTGCTCACCGAGAGCCTTCTGCTCGCCCTGCTTGGCGGAGCGCTCGGCCTGCTGCTCTCGCGCTGGTCCGTCGCAGCCTTGGTCGCGCTCAGCCCGGCGAACCTCATCGGCGTGGACCAGGTCGGCGTCAATGGGAAGATTCTGGCCTTCACGCTGGGCATCTCGGTCCTGACCGGAGTCATCTTCGGCCTGGCGCCGGCACTCGAGGCGTCACGGATCAACATGAACGACACCCTGAAGGAGTCGAGCCGGGGCACCGCGGGCAGCTCGCGCGGCCGGCGGTTGCGCGACGCTCTCATCGTCGCCGAGGTCGGGCTCGCGCTCGTGCTCCTGGTCGGCGCGGGATTGATGGTCCGGAGCTTCCTCCGTCTTCAGGCCGTAAATCCCGGGTTCGACGCGGCGAACCTCCTGACCCTGCGCGTATCCCTGCCCGGGGCGAAATACTCGGAAGACCGCGCGGTCGTGGCCTTTTTCCGGGAGGCCACCGCCCGGTTCAGGACGTTGCCCGGAGTGAGCTCCGCCAGCGCCGTCAGCGCCCTGCCTTTCGCCGACCTCGGCGCGGCGACCGACTTCACCATCGAGGGCAGACCCGCGCCGGCCCCGGGCGAAGAGCCGGTCACCGACGTGCGGGTCGCCGACGAGGCGTACTTCCGCACCATGAAGATCCCCGTCCTCTCCGGCCGCACGTTCACCGAGCGGGAGGCGAGCGAGGACCGCAAGGTGGCGGTGGTCAACGAGGCGTTGGTGCGCCAGTATTTCGCGGGCGAGAACCCGATTGGAAAACGGTTTTTTTTTTTTATTTATTAGGAGACTTATGAGATCTAGATGTTAGGTGTCGTCGGCATCGGCAGGTACAGCAC
>CAXTNS010000263.1:3948-8980 GCA_964245465.1 uncultured Thermoanaerobaculia bacterium | reverse complement strand
GTGCAACAGGTGGAGTAGCGGACGATCATCAGCCCGCGGCTCCCCTTGCGGTAGTAACCGGTGTACGGCGTGTCCTCGGTGACCTCCCACAGGCCCGTCATGCAGATGCCGTTGGCGTGGAGGAGGCGGCGGAAGCCTTTCCCATCCGGTCCCCAGCGCAGGTCGGAATCGGAAGCGAGAACGCGCTTGGCCGCCGCGAGGAACTGCCACGTCCCGCCGCCGGGCAGCAGGCCTTTGATCAACGGCATGAACGTGACCGGAAAGCGCTCGAACGGCGCGTTCCCCTGCGCTCCCCATACTTTCTGATACGGGTTGGCGAAGACGGCGTCGCGCACGGCGCCGAAGCGCGAGCCGGCGACGACGCGCTGATCGTCAGCGGTGAAGCCTTGAATACCGAGGGCCGCTTCCGTCATGGGACCTCCTTGTGTGCCCCCCTTCCCGCAAGAGGGAAGGGGGTCTGGCTCAGAGGACTTCGACTTTCCTGTAAAACGGGATCTCGCGGATGCGGGGGCCGCCCGCGGCGACGATGGCGTTGGCCAGAGCGGGAGCAACCGCGGCGGTCGGGGGCTCGCCGACGCCGGTCGGCATCACATCTCCGTTTGGATTCTTGTCCAGGCGCAGATCCCTGACCACTTCCGGGCTTGGGGCCACGAAATGCGTAAAGATCTTTTTCGGCGCCTGGTGGATGCGGAGCACGGGGTAATCGTCGAAGTTGTTCTGGACGACGGCTCCGTTCTTGACCGTGATCTCCCCGAGGAGGGCGAGGCTCAAACCGTAGATGATGGCCCCCTCCACCTGCGCCCTGACCCGGTCCGGGTTGACGACGAAACCGCAGTCGAGCGCCGCGTGGACCTCGTTGATCGTCAGCTCGTTTCTTTCGTTGAGCGAGACGTCGAACACGAGGGCGATGTAACTGAGGAAGCTCCGGTGGGCGGCGATGCCGAGGCCGGGCCCTTTCGGCAGCGTTCCCTTCTTCTGATCCCAGCCCGACTCCTTCGCCGCCCGCTCCACCACGGCCCGCAGCCGTCGCGTGTCGGGCGGATAACCGGGCGAGATTTCCTTTTCCTCTCCGCCGATTGGCACTATCTTGCGGCCGATGGGAAACAGGTTGTTGTCATAGCACGGCACATGTTCTTTGTCTCTCAGCTCGGCCTCGGTGAACATATGTCCCGGCCCGATCAGCTCCAGCAGATAATCCTTCGAATCGCGGCCGGCGGCGGCGGCCATCTCGTCGGCGAAGGAACAGAGGCCGAAGGCGTGATAGATGTTGGCTACCGAGCGCATCCAGCCGCAGCGAATGTGGTTCGGGGCCGGCGAGTTCTCGATTTGCAGGTGCTCGATGGCGTAGGGGTTGTCTTCGAGACCCTGTCCCCGCTCGATGCAAGAGCCATAAGGATACTCGCCACCGTTGTGAAACGCGGCGCGTCCTTTCGCAAAGAGGTCGGCCTGATCGGCGGGCACGTAAGCCGGCGGGGGGAAGATGGTCGCGAAGAACGACGAGAACGCGCTGCGCTGCAGCAGCCCCGCCGGCCGGCCGTCCGCGCCGAGCCCTGCCTTGAAGTACTGGCGGCTGACCGCGTTGTAGAAGCTGAATTTGACGTCGTCCTCGCGCGTCCACTGCACCCGGATCGGCACGCCGGGGTGCTTCCTGGCGAGAAAGGCCGCCTCCATGGCGTAGTCGGGATTGGACTTGCGTCCGAAACCGCCACCCAGCAACGTCACGTGGACTTTGACGTTGTCCCGGACCTTCTTCTTCAGATCGTCTCGCATCTTGAACAGAGTGGTCTCATCCACACCGAACCGTTGTGCGAGGCTTTCATTGAAAGCCTTTTGGGTTTCTCGTTCGCAATCCCTCAGCTCGGACAGCTCCACCGCCTGCCAGACCAGCCATTTCACCGGATCCGGCTCCAGCATCGCCACGCCGATGTAGTGCTGCGCGAGCTCCGGACCCTGGGTGGGAGACCAGATCTCCCACTGTCCGTTGTCGTAGATGGCGATGGCCGCAGGCGGCTCCATGGGGGTCTGGGCCAGGTGCGGGATGTAATATCCCGCCTCTACGACGTTCGCGGCCCCGCCGAGCGCCGAATCAATTTCGCCCTTCCACCGCACAGCCTTTCCCGGCTGGGAGGTCGACTCTTCGAGCTGGGCGCGAAAGGCGTCCGAATCGTAAGACGCGTTCGGTCCGAGGTCCCACTCGACCTTGAGCGCCCTGCGGCCCCGCCACGCGGCCCAGGTGTTCTCCGCCAGGACGGCGACGCCGGCATGCGGGATGAAATTGGCGCCCACGCCGCCGGTCATGGGGAAACCCTGAGGCAGCACCGGCTCGACGAACTTGACGCCTGGCACGGCGAGCGCCGCGGTCGCGTCGAAGGATTTCAACGTGCCGTTGGCCACCGGGCAGCGCACGATCATGGCCGTCAGCATGCCGCGTCCGCGTAGGCCGAGGTCTACGTCGGCGCCGTAGACCGCCTTGCCGGTGACCATGTCCTTGGCGTCAACGAACGGTATCGTCTCCTTGCCGATGTAACGCCACTGTTCGCGCGTCTTGAGCGCGGCCGTGACTTCGTCGATGGTGGGCGGGTTTTCCGCCTCTTTTTTGGCCTCCAGCAGCAGATGGTGGTATTCGATGGAACGGCCGGAGGGCTTGTGCAACACCTTCTGCTGCCGCACCTCGAGCTCGGAGTGGTCTTTGACTCTCCATTTTTTGGCCGCCGCGCGGGTCATTACGAGCCGTATGCCGGCGCCGAAGAGTCGCATGGGCATGTAGTAGGCGGCCATGCTGCGCGAGCTGTCGGTGAACTGAGCGTCCTCGCCTTTCACGATCGCCGGGCCGCCAGGGGTAGAAAAAGGAAACGGCACCCCGAAGTTGACGGCGTCAGCGTCAGCCTGGCGCAGCGTGACCCGATCCCAGTCAGGACGGCCGCAAGGCTCGATTTGATGCCCTGGCCCATCTCCGAGCGATGAGTGAAGATGGTGATGTGACCGCTCACTGGTTTGATGTAGACAAACGCGTGAAGCGCGAAGCCCAGGTCGATGATCGTCTTCAGTCGCTCCGTCGCGAATAGCGGGCTGGGCGAAAAGTAATAGCCGAACACCAGGGCTCCGGTGCCCACACCCATGTCACGGAGGAACTCCCGGCGGGTGATCCTGAAGATGCCGCTCATGGCGGGATCCCCGCGGCCCTGTGGAGGGCGGCCCGGATCCGCGGATAGGTGCCACAGCGGCAGATGTTGCAGCGCATCGCGTTGTCGATGTCTTCGTCAGTGATCTTGGTGTTCGTGGCCTCGTGCGTGGCCAAGAGCGCCGCGGCGGTCATGATCTGGCCCGGCTGGCAGAAACCGCACTGTGGCACGCCAAGCTCGACCCACGCCTTCTGGCACGGGTGGCTGCCGTCCTGCGACAGGCCCTCGATCGTGGTGATCTCGGAAAGGCAAGCCACACCCACATCGACGGCGCAGGAGCGCACGGCCCGGCCGTCGAGGTGAACGGTGCAGGCGCCGCACTGCGCGACGCCGCAGCCGAACTTGGTGCCCTTGAGCCCCAGGATGTCGCGCAGGGCCCAGAGCAGGGGCATGTTGCCGTCGATGTCGACTGTTTGAGACTTGCCGTTGACCCTCAGTTGAAATGTGGACATCTGGAACCTCCCTCAGAGTTTGCGACGGATCTCCACTCGCGCCCCGTAGACGTTCTTCAGCCCCTCCCGCCAGCCATGCATGGCATCGAGACGTACGATCCAGGCGTTGGAAATCTTGTGCTGATAGCGGGCCCCGAGGGCGTATTGGGACCCCAGCACGCTGTCGCCCATGCGTTCGACCACCGTCCCTTCGATGACGATCTGACGGTCGAGGTTGAACAGGTATTCCACTCCCAGCGCTCCGCCATAGGACTCGTGCCCGCTGGCGTCGAGCGTCGGGTAGGCCGTCAGGCCGTCGGACTCGAAGTTGATGCCGGTGTTCTTCAGCACGCCGCCGGAATCGGCGGCCCGCGCCAGCGGCTGGGGGGTGTCGAAGCCGGCGAAGAAGTTGAAGTAGGGGACGAAATTCGCGGGACTGGGGAAGGCATTCAACGGACGCCGCGGGATGAGCGAGTTCTCCACCAGGACCAGCACCCCGTCAGCCGTTTTCGTCGTCGCACTCTGACCGAAGTTCCCGATCAGCCGGACGCTGTTGGCAAGCCTGCCCTGATACCGCTTGGTAAAAGCGGCGGTGACGTTGTGATAGCTCAGATCGCTGTCGTCGGCATCGACGTAGCCATAGCCGTACTCCACGTAGCCTTTCCGGGCGTCGGCGAAGCCGGCGAAGCCGAAGACTTTGGCGTCGTCGTTGCTGTTGGGCACGGCGGCGGTCGTCACCTGCTTGAAACCGGTGAAGAAGGTGAGGTCCGTGTTGCTGATGTCGAGCGATGGGCTGTTCTTGGCCGTGATGCCGACGGCCAGGCCATTGAAGGCGTCGTCGAGCCAGATGCCGTTCTGGGTGAAGAGGGGAACGCGGCCGAGGGCGACCGGCAGGTCGAGCCGGTTGTTCCTGTTGGTCCATCCCTGGAGCATGGCGCCCAGGTCGCCTTCGAAGAAAAGGGTATCGAGGGCAAAGTCGAATTCGTCGATGAACTCGTCGTCTTGGGCGCCGCCGCTGATCTGGTAGCGCGTAAACGAGCCGTTCCTGTCGAGCGGGCGCACGAAGGCGTGGATGCGCTCGGTGGCGGTGAGGGCAAGGTCCATGTCGAGGTTGAGACGAGCGGCGACGACCGACTGCTCTTTGCCGGCAATGGCGCCGTTGTCGTAATAGGCGGCGCCGACACGAAGGTCGCCATAAGCCATGAGGTGGGAGTTGATCGGGTTTTTCGCACCGAGCCAGGTGGGGCGAGGCTCATAGGCTCCGCGGTCGTAGAGACGGCGGCCCAATTCGACCGGGGGATTCGCGGTGCGGTTCATGTGCTTGCCGCCGTAAATGGCCAGTTGCTCGTCGGCGTTGTAGGGCACGTCGAATCGGGTGGGATCAGGGCCGAACGAGCCCGGGGCGGGTTCTCCGAGGAG
>CAXTNS010000263.1:788-3938 GCA_964245465.1 uncultured Thermoanaerobaculia bacterium | reverse complement strand
TTTCGGGGCCTTGCTCGCCGGGGTGCTCGCCGGCGGCCGCGGCCTGAGGCTCGTCCGCGGCGGCGAAGGCGCGCGGGACGCCGAGGGCGAGCAGGAGCAGGCCAAGGAGCAAAGACTTCGCAGTCCACGTTTTTCTGTTCATGTTCGCCCTTTCTCAGTGGACCTCGAATTCGACGGCGTAAGGATGAATTTCGTCAGCCCAATGATTCTCGGACCGGATCATGTCGTTCGTGGCGCCGACGAACTTCATGAAGTAGATCGGCTCGGTCCGGGCGCGCAGGCGCACGGCGAGCCGGTAGGTGCCGGGTTTCTTCAGCGCATCTCCCGGGACTTTGTACTTCGCGGCGCGGGTGCCCAGAGGCGGGATGCTGCGCTTCTCCATGCGCGCGAAGGGAGGATGATTGAGCAGTGCGACCGGTGTGCCGCCCGGGCGGATGAAAGGAAGCTGGTCGAAGTCCAGGTTGATCGGCAGATACATCTCCCGATCCGTTCCCTTCACGTTCGTGGTGATGAACTTGGCCTGCATGCTGACGAGCTGGTCGTCGTGCGCGATCAGACCCTTCTGGACGTCCTCGGACTGAAAGTCGGCGACGTCGCCCCAACTGTCGACGTAGCCCGATTCCCAGATCCTCTTGCCGTCAGGATCGATGAGCGCAACGTTGAGCCACAATTCGGGCTGGGCTCCCAGAGAGCCGGACGGGAGGTTGTGGCCCTTGTTGCGGTTGCGGACCTTGTACTCGAACGAAAAGGTTTTGCCGACCTCGGGGCGCCCCTTGAAAAACGGACCGTCGATGTGCGAGGCGGTCTCCAGGAGCTTGATGCGCATGTCCCGCCGCTCGTTCCACCTCTCGAGATTCTCCTGGATAATGCGCCAGGCCTTCTTGCGGTCGTCGGAGCTCTGCCACTCGGACGGGAAGCTGTAGGAGCCCGGCGCGGCGGCGGCCTTGCTTTCGAAAGCGTCGCTCCCCCATTCGTCCCGGTAGTCAAACCTCAGCCACTGCTGGGGGGTGAAGGGGGACTCCTCCATTCGGAAAGGAAAGAGACCGGGATGGCTGATGGGGTAGCCCGGGCCGACGAAGGTGTGATCGGTCAGCGGCCGGTCTTCCCGGACGGTCTGTCCGTTGACCCGGGCGGCCCAGCCTTTCGCAAAACCGGTGTCGAACCCCGGGTTGGTGCTCATGTGGCACTTCTGGCAGGTGATGCCTTCCTTGGCGGCGGGAGACGCTCGGTACTCTTCCCAGACGGTTTCGAGCTTGATGCCGGGATGGACCTGGACCTGGTGGCAGGTGGCGCAGAACTCCGACTGCGCGAGGAAGTCGGACTGGACCGACGCCTGGTGGATCCTGATCCACTTGGTCCCGTCGGGCTCGTCCGGCTTGTCGGACTGGTCGGGGCTGACGAGGAGCTGTAAGTCCCTCGCTTTGCTGATCGCCTTGAGGCCGCCCTGGGTATCGAAGGGGCCGAACACGGCCTCGTGGATGCTGCCCGGCGTGATCCGCCGCGCGGCGGTCGTCTTGCCGTAGCCATTGCCGACGCGGTGGCAGGTGACGCAGGTGATGCCTTCGTTGGCAGCCCCGCTGCGGTCCCACCATGCAATGTCGCGCCTCTCGCCCAGGGCCGTGCCGACACTGGCGTGGCAACGGACGCAGAAGGAATTGATCGTACCGGAAGCCAGGTCATTGATCTTCTGCTCGAACTTGTTGAACATCGGGGAGAGATTGGCATAGGCGTGGGATGAGAGGCTCCACTGCCTGTACTGGTTGGGGTGACACTCGCCGCAGACTCTGGCGGATGGATAGAGCTGATCGGCCAGGGCCTTGGCGTTTGGATCGTCCTCGGGTGGCGGATTCGGGATCTTCTGTCCCGTCGCGGGCCTCAGCACCGCCAACAGGAGGATGATCGATAAAAGTACGGCTTTGCGCATTGGGCAACTCCTTGTCTGCTGCCAGTGGTTGTGGCCACAAGCTACACTTCGGGACCAAGACCGGCAGCGATTCAGGCATGCAATCCAGGCAGCGAATCGAGACAAGTCACTACCTCCCAAGAGCTTGCGGCGCTTCGTAGCGCCGGCGCGCGGAGTCGAATTAAGGATTCTTAGTGATTATAGCACGGTTTCGGCAAGGGGTCTCTCCTTATTTAAATATCGCTCGCCCCTCCGCACGCTGCAGCCTTTGGCGTCAGCCAGGATCACGTCGCTCGCCTTCTCGGCGATCATGTAGATCGCGGACACGATGAACAGGCCCGGGATGTACGGGAAAACTGATGCGTCGACGACCCGCAGGCCCTGGGTGCCGCGCACCCTGAAAGCCGAGTCGAGGACCGCCATGGGATCATCGTGCTTCCCGATCTTGCAGGTGCAGGAGGCGTGATGTCCCCAGGCCTGGTTGCGCACGTATTCCTCGAGGTCTTCGCGGCTGTGCTTCTGTTGGCCCGGCGCCTCCTCCTCGGCGATCCGCCGGCGGTAGCCCTTGGTGATGCCGAGGATGAACTCGACGGCGTGCACCACCGCATCGAGGTCCTCTTTCGCCCCATCGCCGTTGAAATAGTTGAAGTCGATGCTCGGCACGTCGCACGGGTCGTCCGAGCGGATCTCGACCTTGCCCCTGTTGCGAGTGCTCCCCTTGAGCACCGCCCAGGTGAAATAGTCACGGGCCTCCTGGATCCTTTTTGAATAGCCCGGGTAGTAGCCGCGGAAATCGGTCACCAGCCCGAAGAGGAAAAGGTCGGGGTCGGGCAGCTCCGGCCGCGAACGCTTGATGAACGACATCACCGCGCCATTGGTGGTGTAGACCCCTCCTCCATCGAGCCACTGTTTGAACTGCGGATCGTGCTCCTCGCCCGGGTTGGGCGCCGCCAGGGTCGCGCCCTCGAACGAGGAGAAAGGCTTGTTCATGCGCAGCACGACCGTGATTTCGTAGCGGTCCTGGAGGTTGGTCCCCACGCCCGGCAGGTCGACCCGCACCGGGATGCCGTGGCGCCGCAGGAGGTCGGCGGGGCCGATGCCGGAGAGCTGCAAGAGCTGCGGCGTATTGAAGGCGCCGCCGGCCAGGATCACCTCGCGGCTGGCGCGCACCTGCCGCACGGTGCCCTTCTCCACGGGCCGGTGCAGGGCGTCGGCCTGGTAGAGATGGTCACCTTCGAGGTACTCCA
>CAXTNS010000263.1:0-778 GCA_964245465.1 uncultured Thermoanaerobaculia bacterium | reverse complement strand
ACTCCACGCCGACCGCGCGCTGGTGCTCGTCGAGGAGCACGCGGGTGGCGAGCGCACCCGTGCGGATGGTGAGGTGGTCTGGACACTGCTTCCGGGCGGCGAGGAGCCGTTCCCGGCTGCCGGTCCGGCACCCGGCGTCGCGCGACAGCGGAGTCATGCGGAAGCCCTCCGAGCTGCGCACCAGCGACCACCAGCTATTGGGATCGAACCAGGTGATGACGGAGAAAGCGACCTGTTTGAAGGCCTGCTTGAGGTCCTGCCAGAGGCCGCTTCCCGAACGGAAGCTGAAGAGGTTCCTGAGGGCCGACCAGCGGACGAGCCAGAGCAGGCCGCGGTCCTCGAGCAGCAGCTTGATCGCCGCCGTCTCGCTGGCCAGCCAGCCGCCAAAGCCATGCCGGCTGGGATTCCAGCGCAGGCGCCGGAAGAGGAAGCTCAGGACGTTGCGGTAGCGGCATGCCTCCAGGCGCTGGTAGTAGCGGCGCATGGCTTTGGCGTTCCAGGATTCGTCGCCGGTCAGCTCGGCGATGCGATCCCAGTCGCTGTTGTGGGGGTAGATGAAGATCATGGCGTTGTGCGCGGTGCAGCCGCCCAGCGTGCCGGCGCGCGGGTAGAAGATCCCGCCCTCCTCCGGCCTGTACTTCCAGTCCTTCTGCCGCTCGTCATCGGCATGGTGGCGCACGAAGAAACGCCAGGACATCCCCGGCTCCTCCGAGGCGTTGGGGTGGAACGCCGGCACCTGATAGTTGTAGGTGTCGGGAGAGCCTCCGGCCTCCAGCAC
>CAXTNS010000262.1:0-9008 GCA_964245465.1 uncultured Thermoanaerobaculia bacterium | reverse complement strand
ACCTCCCGGCCATCGATCGCGACCGCCCCCCGGGCCGCCGCCTCGGCGAGGAGGCGCGTGGGCCGGTCCGTCAGGTAGACGAGGTCGATGACCACAGCCTTGGAGCGCAGTCGATCGACCTCGAACGGCAACGGGTCGCCATCCCCTCGGCCGAGCGAGGTGGCGTTGACCAGCAGGTCGAAACGGGAAGGATCGAAGTCGGAGAGAGGACGGAAAGGGAGCTTCAAACGGTCTGCGGAGGCCTGGCCCCGCTCGGGGTCGCGGTTGAAGATCGTCACCCGCGCCCCCGCCTTGGCCAGCCCCTCGGCGGCCGACCGGCCCGCGCCCCCGGCGCCCACGACCGCGGCCTCGATTCCCTCGATGGCGATCCCCCGGTCCCGCAACGGCAGAACCATGCCGTCCGGGTCCGTGGCCTCGGCCTCCCATACTCTTTGGTTCAGGACCAGCGTGTTGGCGGCGCCGATCAGGCCGGCGAGCGGGCTCTCGGCCCCCGCCACCGCAAGCGCGCTCTCCTTGAATGGCGCCGTCACCGAGAGGCCGCGGATGGGCAGACCCAGAGCCTCCAGAGCGCCGTCCTCCACCACCTCCAGCCAGAACTCCCCGAAGGACTCCGTGTAGAACGGCAGGTAGACCGCCGGTAGCCCCAGCGCCCGGTAGGCCGTGTTGTGGATGCGAGGCGACAGCGAGTGGGTAACGGGATTGCCCACGATGCCGAAAAGCGCCTCGACCGGCGGCAGGTCCGGCAGGAGATAGTCGCGGCGCAGGCGCTCGATCGAGATCTGGCCCGGCGCCCCAGGCACTTCCCCCAACATTCCATAGATTACGGGTGCACCCAGCCGGGGGGCCACGAGGCGCGTCCACGCGCCGCACGGGCCAGCCGCGAAGGCGATCACGTCGCGCCGCCCGAGCGACTGGAGCAGCATCAGGCAAGGGACCTCGTCGCCGTGCTGCGCGGCCGTGGGCACCAGCTTGTAGAGGGTGGCAGGCACGGCGGCCATGCGCTCGAAGGTAGCCTTGAGGCCGTCGAACCCCGAGGCCGGACCGTGCCAGGAGAGAACCCGCTTCTCGGGCGGCACGGCTTTCAGGATCTCCGGCGTCAGGTCGCGCGCCGCTTCGAGGTCCACCAGGTCATACCGCCCCGCCGCCTCGATCAGCCGCTTCTTGCGCCGCTCGGGCGAGCCCTCATAGGAGCCGCCCTCCGCCCGGCTGCGCAACGTGTAGAGGAGCTTGCCCGGAAAGAGCCTCGCCAGACGAGCGGCGTCCAAATCCCCCACCAGGTCGGCGCGAATCTCCAGCCAGTCGACCCCTTCGAGATCGGACACCACGGGCACGAGGCTCCCCTCGGGAAGGGTCGTGACCGTAGCGATGACTGTGGCCCGGTCAGGGATCGTGCGGTCCGGCGGCGCTACGGGCGATGTCTCCAAAACGAAAACCTCCTTCCAGACCCGGAAGGAGGCGGCGTTTGGCGGCAGGCGGTCTCGCGTCCCGGGTCCGTATGGGCCGGGACTTCGCCCGGCTCAGCTTACGGAATGATGATGCCAGCACCAAGCCCAGGCGGCGGAGATCTCGGAGTGAAGCTGGGCGTTTTTGCGCATCATCAAAATCCCGATCAGGGATCACAGCTTACCCCAGGGAGACGGCGGGCTGTCAAGGGTGGTGTCCAGGATAAATCGCCCCCCATGCAATACCAGACCATCGCCGCGTCCTGAACCTGCTGTCCGACGAGGACCAGCACGTCCTCAATCTGTCCGTTGAACATGTCCGGGGCCCTGGGGCAGAGCCCGGCCCGGCTCAAGGCGTTCACCCTCGCCGTCGACGGCGGCGGCGCGGACCTCGAACAGGGCTCGACCTGCCCGTCTTCCCCAAGCGGCGCTTCCAGCACGGCGCGGCCCCCGAAGAGACCTTTCGAAGCCGCTTCAGCCGCCACCCGGCGCGATATCGGAGCCATTTGCCGGGCCTTTATGCCTGAGAGCTGGCTCGTTCGCTCCGGCGAGCCTCTCGCTCGGGCCTGCGGGAGGCCGATTGAAGCCGGCGGGAGACCCGTTCCGCCCGGCGAGTCGACTTTGGACACCAACAGGCCATCCGTTCCAACCGGCGGACGGCTCGTTCCGTTCGGCGAGCCAACTCTTGGGGTCATCAGGCCTCTCGTTCCGGTCGCCAGACGACTCGTTCCGCTCCAGAGTCCTCTCGTTCCGACTGGCGAACGAACTTTAGGGTCCGGCGAGCCGCCCGTTCCGCTCCACAGCCCACCCGTTCCGGTCTGCGAACGATCTGTAGGGTCAAATTCGCCGGGGCCGAGTGCCCCTTCACCTGTGTCTTCTGCGATCTCTGGCGCGAGACCCTGGAGGGTCCGACGCCAGTTTCGAGGACGAGGTCCGGAAGGCCATCGCGCCCCGAAACCTGGCGGGCTTGGCGGACCCGGCCCGGAACCGGCTCTATCCCGTGGATCTGGACGCGCTGGTGGAGAGCGCGGGCCTGTTGGGGCTCACGGAAGAGGAGATCCGGCGGGAACTCCCCCGGCTGCGGGGAGCCGTGCCACAATAGAGCCGCTGTTCGGGCCTCGTCCTGCCGGAGTCTCCATGCAACAGATCGTCGCGCACCTCATCCAGTACGGCCTGCTGGTCGTCTTTGCCAACGTCTTCCTGGAGCAGGTCGGTGTCCCCATCCCCGCCCTGCCCACTCTGGTCGTGGCCGGAGCCCTCGTGGCCCGCGGGCGGATGGACCCCGTGGCCCTGCTCGCCGTGGCGCTCGTCGCCTCGGTGCTCGCCGACATGGTCTGGTACTACATCGGCCGCTGGCAGGGCCACCGGGTCTTGCGGACGGTCTGCCGTCTTTCTCTCTCGCCCGACTCCTGCGTGCGCGGCACGGAGGACCTCTTCGAGCGGGCCGGCATGCCCTCGCTCCTCTACGCCAAGTTCATCCCGGGCTACAACACCATCGCGCCGCCGCTCGCCGGGGCCATGGGCAAGGGCCTGGGCTCCTTCGTCTTCTGGGACACTCTGGGGAGCCTCCTCTGGCTGGGCTCCGGCGTGGTCATCGGCTTCCTCTTCCACCGCGCCGTAGACCGGGCGCTCGACTATCTGGAGACGCTGGGCTACTGGGCCGGCGGCGTCCTGGCCGTGGGGCTGGCGCTGGTGGTTCTGGTGAAATGGTGGCAGAGGCGACGACTCCGCAAGTTTTTGGAGTTGACCCGCATCTCGGTCGCCGAGCTCAAGAAGATGCTCGCTGACGGGCTGGCCCCTGTGATCGTGGACGTACGCAACCGTACCGCCCAGACCCACGACCCACGGCGTATCCCCGGAGCCCTGCGCCTGACGATCGACGAGATCGATGACAAGCTGGGAGACCTGCCCCGGCACCGCGAGATCATCGTCTATTGTGCCTGACCGAACGAAGCCTCCGCGGCCCGTGTGGCTCGCGCTCTGATAGAAAAGGGATTCACCAGGGTCCGCCCCCTGCAGGGAGGACTCGAGGCCTGGATCGAGGCCGGCAATTTCGCCGAGGACGAGACGATCGTGGCGATCCGGCGGCGGCGGTAGCGAATTCCCGAGACGGTGTCTCGGAAATCTTTGATCTACGCCTCAGTCTTTACCGAACACACGGCGATGCATCCCCTCGTGGGAGAGGATCCGGCCATGTCCAGGGTCGGCCTCCGGCTCCGGCGGCGCGGGGCTCAGGAGAAACTCCACAAAGCGCAGGGCCGTATGCACCTCATTCTCAGGGAGATCCTCCACCAAGGCGCGCAGGCGTTCTCTTTCGCTCATGGTTTCTATCTTAGTACGCTGTCAGGGCAGAAACGAGCGGTTTCTCCTGGAGGGGCGGGTACTCCCAGGAGCCTCACAGGCCCGGCGGTACGGGGTTCTCGACTCCCGGTAGCTGTAACGCTTGACGTCATATGACGCCCGGCGTTATAGTCTTTCCTGGTGATCAGATCCTTCAAGAACCGTATGGCTGAAGAGATCTGGCAAGGAGAGGTCAACCGGAGGTTGCCTCGTGAAATTCAAGAGGTGGCGCGACGGAAGCTGAGGATGTTGAACAACGCTCAGAACCTCGCCGATCTCCGGATTCCGCCCAGTAACAGGCTGGAACGCTTGCAGGGCGACAGGGCCGGCCAGTACAGCATCCGCATCAACGATCAGTGGCGGATCTGCTTCGAGTGGCAGGGCACCGATGCTTTCGAAGTTGAGATCGTCGATTATCACTAAGGCAGGGAAGCAAAGATGGCTGATGAGAAGCTACCGAACGTCCATCCCGGCGAAATCCTGTTGAAGGAATTCCTGGAGCCCCTGGGGATCAGCCAGAACCGTTTGGCCCGCGATATCAGTGTGCCGCCTCGCCGAATCAATGAGATCGTCCTCGGCAAGCGGGCCATCACGTCGGATACAGCCCTCCGGCTGGCTCGTTACTTTGGCACCTCTGAGCGGTTCTGGCTTGGAGTGCAGGTTGATTTCGATCTCGAAGAGGCCAGGAAGGCTCTTTTCGATCGCCTGGAGCGCGAGGTCAAGCCGTTGGCGCCAGCGGCCTGATTGAAATTTCCGAGACACTGTCTCGGAAATTGATACGGCCAAGCTGGCTCAGAGCTGACTGACCAGCCCCCGCACCGCCCGGATATCCCCGTCCAGCACCCGGTCCTTGACCATCGTCTCCACCACCGAACGCACGGCGAGATAGGCCCGCCGCGTCCCTTCGCCGAGCGCCGCCGCGATCTCTTCGCGATGCTCGGACCGGGTACGCTCTTCGAATTGCTCGGCTTCCCGGTCGGCCTGCTCCCAGTCGGAGGGGGAGCCGGGGCGCGGCTTGATGGGATCGACCTCCATGGCCACCCGCCACTCGACGGCCTGGACGGCCACCAGGAGCTCGATGGCGAGGACGGCCTGGACGTTGCGGAGCACCGTGCGCAGCTTGCGGGCGGCGATGGTGGCCATGGCGTTGTGGTCCTCGGAGTTCGAGGAGGTGGGGATGGAGTCCACACTCGCGGGGTGGGTCAGGACCTTGTTCTCCGAGACGATGCCGGCGGCGCAGTATTGGGCGATCATCCAGCCGGAGTTGATGCCCCGGTGGGGGATCAGATTCGCGGGCAGGTTCCGGTTGTGGTGGGCGTCGAGCAGCATCTGGATGCGCCGCTCGGAGATGTTCGCCAGCTCGGCGAGGCCGATCGCCAGGCAGTCCGCCGCCATGCCCACGGGCTCGCCGTGGAAGTTGCCGGCCGAGAAGGAGATCCGCTCCCGGCCGTCGTAGCCCGCGGGCCAGTTGGCCGCAAACTCGTGGTCGAAGGGCTGTTCATGGTCAGGGAAGAAGAGCGGATTGTCGGTGGCGGCGTTGATCTCCGCCTCCGCCACCCGGCGGGCATAGGAGAGGACGTCTCGGGCCGCACCATGGACGGCCGGAGCGCAGCGCAAGGAGTAGACGTCCTGCACGGCGCCGGCCTTCTCGACGAGCTTGCTGCCCTTGATCTGGTCGCGGATGTTGGCGGCGCTGGCGATCTGCCCGGCCAGCCCCCGGGCCTCGTGGACGCGCGGGTCGAAAGCCCGGGCGCAGCCGCAGACGGCCTCCAGGCTGAGCGCCGCCGCCGTGTCGGCGGTATGGGCAAGCCCCCCGCCGTCGTGAACGGCCAGAGCGAGGAGAGCCGCCGAGAAGGTCGCGCCGTTGATCAGGGCGAGCGCTTCCTTGTAGCTGGGCGCGGGGATCGCGATCCCAAGGTCTTCCTCGAGGTTCTTCAGACCCGACCGCAGCTCTCTCTCTCCATGGGCCAGATCACCCGGCTCGCGGACGGCGTAGTACCGGCCTTCTCCCAGCAGCACCACGAAGAGGTGGGCCAGCGGGCAGAGGTCGCCGCTCGACCCGACTGAGCCGCGAATGGGCACCTGGGGCACGATCCCCCGGTTGAGCAGGGCGCGCACGGCCTCCACCATGACAAGCCGGACGCCCGAGTGCCCCTTCAGGAAGGCGTTCAGGCGGATGGCGAGAACCGCCCGTACCACGTCCGGCTCGAAGTAGTTGGCCGGGTTGCCGGCGTCCGGGGTCTCCCCCGCGCCCACGGCGTGGCTCAGGAGCAGGTTGCGCTGCAGCTCCTCCAGGCAATCGGGGGCGATGGGGACGTTCTTGAATTCGCCGAAGCCGGTGGTGACGCCGTACTCCAGGACGGGACGCCCGCCTTCCTTCTCCCACTCTTCGATATATTCGGCGGTGAGGGTCTCAATCTGCTGGCGGCTGGCCTCGACGCGGGACCAGGCGTCCGGATGGATCTCGACCTGGACGCACGGATCGCGGGCGAGGCGGGCGAGGTCTTCGAGAGTCAGCGAGCCGCCGTCGAGGACGACGGCAGAGGTATGGGCAACAGGGTCGCTCACCGGCCTTTCCCTTCGATCTGGTCCAGCATCTCCCGGAGAGTGGCGACGAGATCCGAGCGGGGCACCTCGCGCTGGCCGGGCCGCTCCTCCAGCCACTCCTGCCGGTTGGCGAGGGCCTCGGGGCGCTGGCGGCCGGCGTCCATGTCCTTGATCGTGACCATCCCCTTCTCTTTCTCGTTCGAGCCGTAGAGGATGGCGATCGGCACGCCCCAGAAGTCCGCGTACTTGAGCTGCTTGCCTGGCCCCCGGGCATTGCCGAGGTAGAGCTCGGCGGGAATTCCCGCCCGGCGCAGCTCCCAGGTCATGGCCACGTAGTCGTCCTGGAGAGCGGCGTCCATGTTGGTGATCAGCACCTTGGCGGTCGATTTCTGGTGTCCGGTCCGCCCCAGAGCAATCAGCGCCGCGAGCAGGCGGTCGACGCCGATCGAGGCGCCCACGGCCGGGACCTTCTCGCCCAGGAAGCGCATCACCAGGTCGTCGTAGCGGCCGCCGCCGAAGACGGAGCCGAACTGCGGCGCGTCGAGCAGGATGGCCTCGAACACAGGGCCGGTGTAGTAGGCGAGACCACGGGCGATGGAGAGGTCGAGGGAGACCTTGTCGTCGCCGTAGCCCAAGTTGTACAGGTGGCTGGAGATGCGCTCAACCACTCCCACCTCGGCGTCGGCGCCCGGGACTCCGGCGAACAGCTCCCGGAGCTGAGCGACGCCCTCCTTGCGGTCGTCGCTCCGGATCTGAAGGAACCGCTCGATGTGGTCCACGGACGCGGAGGAGACGCCGAGGCCCCGGATCGGGTCGCCCGAGGAATCGACATAGCCGGTCGTCAGCTCCAGGCGGACCTTCTCCGGACCGACCTTGTCCAGCTTGTCGAGCACCCGGAAGACGTCGGTCCCCTGGTCGGCCGGAATGCCGGCATAGGCGAGCAGGGTGTTGAGGATGCCGCGGGAGGAGAAGCGCACCTGGTAGGGCTCCACCTTCAGGGCCGTCAGGGTGTCGCACATGCCGGCGATGATTTCGGTGTCCGCCACCTCCGACTCGACGCCCACGGAGTCGAGGTCGAACTGGGTGAACTCGCGAAACCGCCCCGGCCCCGGCTTGTCGGCCCGCCAGACCGGCGAGACCTGGTAGCGGCGGAACGGCCGCGGCAGGTCACGGTACTGGGCAATGACCCGGGCGAGCGGGACAGTGAGGTCGAACCGGAGGCCGAGCGCCTCCTTCTCCGGGTTCTGCACGGTGAAGACCGACTGCTGCGCCTCGGTGCCGGCCGCGGAGCCGCGCAGCACGTCCAGGTACTCGATCGCGGGGGTCATGAGCGGCACGAAACCATAGAGCTCGTAGACACCGCGGATAGTGTCGATCATCCACTGCCGCGCCAGCACCTCAGCGGGCAGCAGGTCGCGCAGGCCGCGCGAAACGCGGGGTTCCACCGTCTCTGCCATGGGATGGCGTCCTCCAGCGAAAGCGGCTTATCTAAGAAGGGTAGTGGTACCGACGTCCGGATTTGAACCGGAGACCTCCTGATCCACAGTCAGGCGCTCTAGCCAACTGAGCTACGCCGGCCCGGACGCGAAATCCTACGTGCCGGAACGTCCTTTGTCAAAGTCTTGAGTCTACACCGCCACCAGGAGATTGGAGGAGAAACGGCGCCCCGAGTCCGTCCAGGTCCGCCGCAGCTCGAAACCGGTCTGGACGGCGAGGGCGGCGATCTGGTCGCGGTCGAACTTGTAGGAGCTTTCCGTGTGAATCGTCTCGCCTTCCTCGAAGGAGACTTCGATCTCCAGGGACCGGACCGCCACCGTCTGGGCGCGCCGGCTCTCCAGGTGCATCTCGATCCGCCCGGCCTCCCGGTTGTAGAGGGCCCGGTGCCGGAAGGAGGCGAGGTCGAACTGCCCTCTCAACTCACGGTTGATCCGGCCCAGGAGGTTCAGGTTGAACGCCGCCGTCACCCCCAGGGCATCGTCGTAGGCGGGGATCAGCACATCCTCGGATTTCTTGAGGTCCACACCCAGGAGAAACGCCTCGCCGGGGGCGAGCAGGGCGCGGATGTCGCGCAGCAGAGGGGGACGGTCCTCCGGGTCGAGGTTCCCCAGGGTCGAGCCCAGGAAGAGGACGAGGGTGCGATCCGCCGATGAAGAGGGCGGGTGGATCGTCCGGAGCGCCTGCTGGTACTCCCCCACGTAGGCGGTGACCCGCAGGTCTGGATAGGCCGCCAGGAGCACCCGGGCGCTCGCCTCGACGGCCGCCTCGGAGATGTCGATAGGCAGGTATTCGAGGCCCTCCTGCCGGCCGAGGAGCGCCTCGATGAGCAGCCGGGTCTTCTGGCCGTCGCCGCTGCCCAACTCCACCAAACGAACCGGTCCACTGAAGAATCCCGCGATTTCTCCGGCGTGCTCGCGCAGGATCTCGGCTTCGGCCCGGGTCGGGTAGTACTCGGGCAGCGCCGTGATGGCCTCGAAGAGGCGCGATCCCAGATCATCGTAAAAGTACTTGGGATAGAGAATCTTGGGATGGGCCGCCAAACCGGCGCGGACGTCCTCGGCGAACGTCCGGCGGGCGCGGTCTTCGGGCGCCCGGCGCAGAGAAAGGCGCTCCCCCGTGGAGGAATCGACCGCGAGCTTCTCCAGCGAAGGTTGGGCGTAAATCACGCTGGCACTGTAGCAC
>CAXTNS010000261.1:3565-9012 GCA_964245465.1 uncultured Thermoanaerobaculia bacterium | reverse complement strand
CAAGTGACGTGACGACTGAAACAGCGACTTCGCAATAGGAAAATTAGCAATCGTCATGCCACAGCGCGAGGACGAGGAGAGGTCCGCTTGAAACACAATTTTGGCGGGTCAATGGGTCAAACGGCTACAGATTTTGCGTTTTTGACACTCACAAAATTTGTGTCAGTTTGGGCTGACACTCTCTGACACTGGCCCCTCTAATCCAGATTTTTGGATTCAAAAAATTCCTTGACGCGCCCCACCTCCCCCGTCTGGAGCCGCACCTTGATGCCGTGCGGATGCCGGGGAGAGCTCGTCAGGACGTCGCGCACGATCCCCCGCGTCCGCCGTCCCGTGCGCTGGTCGGCCTTTTGAACGATCTCCACCTCAAGGCCGGGGTGGATGTCCTTCCGTGATTCGCCTGCCATATTTACCCTCCTACGACGCCTGTTCCCGTGGAGACGCCCAAAAAGCAAAAAGCCCCGGCGTCGCCGAGGCTCTTGCCGACCGGGATTTCCCCAGTCCAAAGTGAATTATACGTTCTCTCGCGATCGCCGTCAACCCTACCCGTTCGCCTTGAGCTCGCCGATCACCATGGCGATCTGTTGCTCGGGGTCCTTCATCAGGGGGATGCTGCCCGCGCCCCGGTGGCCGCCGCCGCCATAGCGGGAGGCGAGCTCGCCGACGTTGGTCTTGCACGTGCGCCGGAAGATGCTGTGGCCGAGCAGCAGCATGGGGAACGAGCGGTTCGGACCCCAGTGGATGCGGGCCGAGACGTTGACCTCCGGGTACAGGGCGTAGACCAGGAAGCGGTTGCCGATCGGAGTGTGGTCGAGGTCCCGGAAATCGGTCACCACCACGTTGCCGTCCACCCGGCTGTGGCTGCGCAGCTCCTGGCAGAAGCGCTCGTTCTCGCTCTCCAGGAGGTCGCAGCGCTTCTTGACCGCCGGGTCGTCCAGGATCGCCGCCATCGGCGTGCCTGCCCGCAGCAGCTCGACCAGGTGCAGGAAGTACCGCTCGAAGGTGCCGAGGCCGCTCCGGCCGTCGATCGTGAAGCCCAGCTTGATGTAGGCCTGGGGGTCGAGCACGTCGCCGGGCGTCAGGTTCGCCGAATCCAGGCGGTCGGTCTCGCGCACCAGCTCGGCGAACTGGGGCATGGCCTCCTCGCCGCCGTAGTACTCATAGACCAGCCGGGCCGCCGACGGCGCCTGGGCGAAAGCGCCCCGGAAGGCTTCGGGTGGCACGTTCGCCGTCGCCGTGTGGAGATGGTGATCGAACCACATGGCGCACCCGGGATGGTACGGCAGGTTGGCGATGATGTCGCCGGCCCGGATGTCGGCCCGGCCGTCGCTGATGTCCTGGGGATGGATGAGGGAGATGCTGTCAATGTCTTCATTCAGAGACAGCAGGACGGCACACGTCAGACCGTCGAGGTCACCACGAGTTACCAGGCGCATGATGGCGGCGATTATACTTGAATACCCAACAGCTCGCGGTCGATGCGGTCGAGCACCTCGCGGTCCACCCCGAGGTCGAACTTGCGAGCGAAGTGGTAGCGCCCCGAAGCCAGCTCGGGCAGGTCCGCGCAGGTGAGGGTGCGCGGCGAGCCCTTCTGTGCCCGCGTGTAGTCGATGTAGCGCAGGTCGTCGTCCACCAACTCGAAGCGGCCGCTATTGGCGAGCACCGTGGGTACCAGCGACTCCTCCGCCGCCACGGTCGTCCTGTAATGCCGCTCGACCTCCGGGTGCGCTGCCAGGAACTCCCGCACGTAGAGCGCGGCCCGGCGTCGCAGCGTGAAGAAGGCCCAGCCGCCATGGCAGCGGAAGCCCTCGCCGAACGGCGTGCGCAGGGCCCGCACCCCGAGGAGGGCTCCATAGTCCAGATAGAAATGAATGGGCAGGAAACGTGTCAGGAGCCGCGTGGCGCGCATCACCGGCTCGGCTCCCGCCGGCAGCCGCCGGTAACGGTGCCAGTAGCGGGCCCGCGCCTTGCGCGCCGACCACGGGCTCGCCGGCGAGAGGACGTCCCAGAAGCGCAGGAAGCCGTCGCACCGGGCTTCACTCAGGAAACGCTCGATCTCCGCCACGGGCTTCACCGGGTAGTCCTGGGCCGTGAGGTTCACCAGCCAGTCGTACTCGATCCCCTGCTCCTCCAGCCAGCGGATGGCATCGAGCCAGGGCTGGACCTGGCAGGCGTAG
Organism: uncultured Thermoanaerobaculia bacterium; assembly: GCA_964245465.1. Taxonomy (GTDB): domain Bacteria; phylum Acidobacteriota; class Thermoanaerobaculia; order Multivoradales; family UBA5704; genus DATARR01. The sequence continues at coordinate 6,835 of CAXTNS010000261.1, read as the reverse complement.
TCCGCCCGCACCTGCGGCGGCCCCGTGGACGGCAACAGCCAGGTGTCGGGCAGGCCGGCCAGGGGCGACCAGTCGAGGTCGCACTTGCCGAAGTCATGGCGCACCACGATCTTCGCCCGCGGGCTCCCTTGGCGCAGCACCCGCACCAGCCGGTGGATCTGCGGCGGGTCGCGGTGGCTCTGGATGAGGTAGCAGACGGTCGCGGTCATCGCGGGGGCGCCGGAACGAGCTCGCGGATCAGGTCTTCGTACTGGTCGAGGATGCGGTCGAAGCGGGTCAGCTCACGCACGGCGCGCAGCCTCTCCAGGGCCAGCTCCCAATCGGCCGAGCCGAACCCGGCGCGCGCCTTCTCGATCGCGGCCCGGACCGACGCCGGATCGAAATCGCAATAGAAAGGATAGTCCTCGCCCAGCAACTCGACCGTGGTCGCGTCGCGGTTCGAGATCAGGACGGCTTGGCAGACCGCCGCCGTCGACACCTTGCAGTTCGGCTTGTAGAGGAGCTCCCGGCCGGGTGGACGAACCGAAAGGTGGGCGTTGAACCGGGGCGACTCCCGGAAAACCCGCTCCGGTTGGAGATCGTCGAACTCAACGAGCTCGGCCCCCTCCGGCAATTGCCACCCTTCGGGAAGCGACCGCAGGCTGCCCAGATAGCCCAGCACCATGCGGTCCCGCGGAGCCCGGTTCGCGGCGTACCGCGGGTCCCACTGGTGATAGATCACGCGGTCGGGCCGCCCGGGCCGGCCGAAGTCGGCGAGTTGGCGGCCGTTCTTGAAGATCAGGGCGTCGAACAGCCAGCGGTTCTTGATCCGCCGTTTGAAGACGACCGTGTCCTGGATGTCGAGCGCGAGCCGGTTGCCGCGTGCTTTGCCGAGCAGCAGGTGGTCAAGGCGCGAGGTCTTGATGAAGATCAGGACGCCGTCCCGCACGCCGCCGATTTCGCGCACCGGAATCGAGCGGGCGTCCCAGCCCCGGGCGCGCAGGCGCTCCGAGACCTGGTCGGCCCCCATGACGGTCGACCCTTTCTCGTAGTACTTGACGAAGGCGACCGGCACGTCGAGCGGTGCCCGAGCGTCCACTTCCTGCGCCTTGGATTCGGCAATCCGGGGGGACGCGGAGGTCACTAGGGTGCCGCCGGGGCCTCGGCGATCTCGCAGGTCGACGGCGGACCGCCTTCGGTGGCCGGCATCAGCTTGATCGCGAAGTGGCGCTCCAGAGCGACGATCCGAACTCCGGGGCAGTTGACCGGCGCATACCCTTCCAGGGAAGCCGACGCGGAGTAGACGCCGGAGCCCAGGTCTGCGAACCGGAAATTGCCGTCCGCGCCGGACGTCTGGGGCGGGATCTCCTTGCCCGCCTTCAGGAGCGTGACCGCGGCCCCCTGCAGGGGCTGTCCCTGGGCGTCCTGGACGTGACCGGTAACGACGCCCGCCCCTTGCGCCCGGGCCGAGACCGGGACCAGCGAGAGAAACACGGCGGCTCCGGCGATGAAGAGCCGGCCCGTCCTGAGATCACCTGCCATGATGCCTCCTTTCGACTTCCTCTGGGGGAATGCTAACGGCTCCTCCCCAAGCCGGCAAGGGTGGCATACTCTTCCATCCCATGCGCCCCCTCCTTCTCGCCGTTCTGCTCCTCACCGCCATCCTCTCCCCCATCGCGGCCCAGGCCTCGGAGCCGACCCGGACCGTATCCGAAGATACCGTGCCGGTGCCCCAACCCAGCGAGAAGGCCCTGCGCTACTACCGCAGCGGCAACGTGCTCTGGACCCTCAACACGGTCTGGAGCCTGGCCGCGCTCGCCCTGCTGCTCTGGACCGGGCTTTCGGCCCGTCTGCGGGACCTGGCCCGGAGGATCGGCCGGAACTGGTTCTTCACCATCGCCATCTATGGCGTCCTTTTCACCCTGGTGACGTTCGTCCTCGACCTCCCTCTCGCCTGGTACGGAGGGTATGTCCGCGAGCATGCCTACGGCCTGTCGACCCAGACGGCCGCCAAGTGGTGGAGCGATCAGCTCATCGGTCTCGCCCTCGGCTGCGTCTTCCTGGCTCTCACCCTCTGGTTCCCCTACCTGCTGCTCCGGAAGAGCCCCCGGCGCTGGTGGCTCTACACGGGCCTCGCGAGCGTCCCCCTCCTCGCTTTCATCCTGTTCATCACGCCCATCTGGATCGAGCCGCTGTTCAACGATTTCGGCCCCATGAAGGACAAGGCGCTGGAGAGCCGGATCCTGGCTCTCGCCGACCGGGCTGGCATTGAAGGAAGCCGCGTTTTCGAGGTCGAGAAGAGCGTCGAGACCAAAACCGTCAACGCCTATGTCAACGGCTTCCTGGACACCAAGCGGATCGTCCTCTGGGACACCCTCCTCGCCAAGCTCGACGATCGCGAGGTGCTCCTGGTGATGGGGCACGAGATGGGCCACTACGTGCTTGGCCACGTGGCCCAGATCATCGCCTTGGGCTCGGCCCTGGTCCTCTTCGGCCTGTGGGTGATCCACCACCTGGCCAGCGGACTGATCGCTCGCCATCGCGGCCGGTTCGGCTTCTCCGAGTTGGCGGACGCGGCCTCGGTGCCCCTGATGGCCCTTCTCTTCAGCGCCGTCTCCCTGGCGCTCTCCCCCGCGCTCCTCGCCGTCAGCCGGCACAACGAACACGAGGCGGACCGCTTCGGCCTGGAGATCACCCGGGACAACCGCCACTGCGCTACGGCCTTCGTCAAGCTCCAGCAGGAGAACCTGAGCGTGCCCCGCCCCGGCCTCCTCTACAAGCTCTGGCGCTCCTCCCACCCGCCGCTCGGCGAGCGCATCGACTTCTGCAACGAATACCGGCCATGGGAGAAGGGCGAGCCGCTCAAATACGAGGAGCTGATCCGTACACCCCGATAGAGGGAGACCGGGAGCAACCCGTCTATACTTTTCGCTGTCACCCAACAGGAGGGGCCAGCCATGCGGATGCAACGCAGGAGTCTGTGCAGGCAGGACTGCTTTCAAGCCGTGTTCCTGATGACTGCCGTCACCGCCGCAAGCCTGCTCTGGGGATGCCGGCCGAAAGAGACGAGCCCGGCGCCTTCTCCGGCGCCCTCCCCTGTGGCAGCCTGCGCGGCGACGGACGCGGAGATCCGCCAGTGGATCGAGAACCCCTCGGTCCCAGCGGAGCCGGCGGGCACCGGCGACCTCTGCTTCTACAACTTCGCGTGGCAGGAAATGCTCACCGTGACCCAGCGCATGGCTGGCGTACCCCTGTTCGCGGCCTGGCCGAACGATCAGGAGCTCTTTCCAG
>CAXTNS010000261.1:1362-3555 GCA_964245465.1 uncultured Thermoanaerobaculia bacterium | reverse complement strand
ATCCCAATCCGTGGAACACTGGTGCCCGTCCCATGCGGGTGCGGCTCCTGCGCAAAGGCCTCGGCCTGCCAGGATCGGATGGCGGAACCACAGCCGACCAGGTGACCGAGGCGGCGGCCTTGACGCCTGTCGTCGATCAGAGAGGGCGCTGGGCGCACTACTCGGTGGTCGTCAACCAGCCGGAGTATGAATACATCCGCTGCTGCGAGCTGTACCGGGGCGGCTGCTTCAACACCCGGGCCGGCGTGGCGACGCAGCCGGCGAAGCCGTCGCAGATCAATCTGCCCAACGACGCTCTGGAGCTCAAGCTCGCCTGGCGGGTGCTCGAGACCTGCGACCTGCCCGACTCCCCAAGCCCCTGCACCAGGGAAGACGTGAGCCGCTATCTGGCCGTCCAGGGAGAGGTCCAGCCCTACTCGCCCCAGAACCTCGACACACCGGTGAAGGCTACTCTGGGACTGATCGGAATGCACATCGTACAGAGAACGCCCCAGAACCCGAACGCCCTGTGGATGACCTTCGAGCACATCGACAACGTGCCGGACTGTCCCACGGCCGCGCCACCCTCGCCGCCGCCGGGCTTCGTGGGCTGGAACTTCTTTGACGCCACGTGCGATTCCAAAAACCCCCGGTGCCAGCCCAACCAGTACTGCCCGCCCTGTCCGGTGACCGTCGCGCCGGACGTGGTCAAAGCCTTCAACGACAACCCCGGCAACAAGTGGAAAATCCCGGCCGACGGTGTCATCACCTGCACGTCGGCACCCAACGAATTCAACAGACCGGTCGAGGTGAACGGCAAGAGCGTCTGGATCCACCTGTTCGATCCAGAGACCTGCAAGGCCGCCCCGATCCCCACCCAGGTCTGCCGCCAGCCCTCGCTCGCCACCGAAGTCCAGGGGCTGAATGAAAAGGTCCGGGCCGCCCTTCGCCAGTTCGGCGGGAGCACTACCGCCCTGGCCAACTACGAGTTCGTGGGCGCTCTGTGGCTCAACGGCCAGAGCGTCCAGCCGCCCCCGGCCACGTTGGCAAATACCACCATGGAGACATACCTTCAGGCTCTGCCCAACGGCTGTGTCTTGTGCCACGCCGGCAGTCCCGCGGCCAATCCGGTCCCCCCGGCACCGCCGATGCAGTTCAACTCCGGCTTCGCTGACCGCAGCTTCGTGTTCCAGCAGATCCGCCAGTTCGGCGCCGCTTGCGGAACGGAGCTGCCCGCGAGTTGCGGCGCCTGGGAAAACGCGTGCCCATTGCCTCCGTCACCTTGATCTGGCGTCCCGGGGTTGCACCGCATTCCAGGAAAATCAAGTCCTGATCCCTGGACTTCACGATTTTGGTTTTCTGCTATCGTCCCACCCGTGAAGATCTGGATCGACGCCGACGCCGCCCCGCGCGAGGTCAAGGAGGTCGTCTTCAAGGCCGCCCTGCGGCTCCAGCTCGACACCGTGCAGGTCGCCAACCAGTGGCTCACGGATCCGCCGGGCAACCCGTTTGTCACCGCCGTACGGGTGGCGGGCGGGCCGGACGTGGCCGACCGCCACATCGCCGACCACGCGCAGCCGGGCGACGTCGCCGTCACGGCGGACATCCTCCTCGCCGCCCGGCTGGTCGAAAAGCAGGTCGCCGTGATCGATCCCCGGGGCGACGAGTACACCGAGGAGAACGTGGGCGAGCGCCTCGCCTTCCGCGACCTCATGGACGGCCTGCGGGATTCCGGGCTCGGAACAGGTGGGCCGCGGCCCTACACCCCCAAGGACCGGCAGGCCTTCGCGGCGGCGCTCGACCGCGTGCTCACCCGCGCCCTGCGCGCCCGCTGAGACGCCGTGGGCTTCGAGGCCTCCACCACCACCGCTCCCTCCCTGCCTCCGGGCGAAAACCGGCCGCTCTCGACCCTCCTCGCCCTGCGCCGCGATCCCCTGGGGTTCCTGGAACGGACCGCCGCGCGGTATGGCAACGTGGCGCTCGTTCGCGTCGGCCACTACCGGCTGGTCTTCGTCAACCATCCCGACCTCGTCCACGAGGTCCTGGTGACCCGGCACGCGAGCTTCGCCAAGGGGCGCATCCTCGAACAGACGCGGGACGTCTTCGGTCAGGGGCTCCTGACCAGCGAGGGCGATCTCCACCGCCAGCAGCGCCGGCTGATCCAGCCCGCCTTCCACCGGCGGCGCTTCGACTCCTACGCGGACGCCATGGCCC
>CAXTNS010000261.1:0-1352 GCA_964245465.1 uncultured Thermoanaerobaculia bacterium | reverse complement strand
GCCCACGACGCCGCCGACGCGGCGGCCCGGTGGCATGACGGATCTGCAGTGGACATCGCGAGAGAGATGATGCGCCTGACCCTGCGGATCGTGGCCCGCTGCCTGTTCAGCGTCGACGTCGAGGACGCGGAAGCCCGCGAGGTGGGCCGGGCTCTCGACGACCTGGTCGCCTCCTTCGAGCTGACCGTCAACCCCTTCCGCAACTTGCTCAACAAGCTCCCCCTGCCCTCCGTCCGCAAGGCCCGGCGCGCCAGGTCCGTCCTCGACGCCCTGGTCTACGGACTGATCGCCGAGCGGCGGCGCACGGGCGGCACGGACGGCGGCGGGGACCTCCTCTCCCTTCTTCTGGAAGCCCGCGACGAGGACGGCCGAGGCATGGACGACCGCCAGGTGCGCGACGAGGTCCTGACCCTCTTCCTCGCCGGGCACGAGACCACGGCCAACGCCCTGGCCTGGACCTGGTATCTCCTCGCCCGCCATCCCGAGGCCGCGGTTCGGTTCCGCGCCGAGATCGACACCGTTCTCGGCGACCGCCTCCCGGGAGCCGGCGACGTGCCCCGCCTCGTCTTCACCCGCCAGGTCCTCGCCGAGTCCATGCGCCTCTACCCGCCGGCCTGGGCCATCTCGCGGCGCGCGGTCGAGCCGGTCGTGATCGGAGGCTACCCACTGCCCGCGGGCACCGGCGTCCTCTGCTCGCAATGGGTGGCCCACCGCGATCCGCGCTTCTTCCCGGACCCCCTCCGTTTCCTCCCCGAGCGCTGGACCGAGACCTTCGAGGCCGGGCTCCCCAAGCTCACCTACTTCCCCTTCGGCGGCGGTCCCAGGGTCTGCATCGGCCTGGGTTTCGCGTGGATGGAAGGCATCCTCCTCCTCGCCACCCTGGGACGGCGGTGGACGATGGAGCTCCCTCCCGGCCAGCCGCCGGTCGAGCCCTCCCCGCGCATCACCCTGCGCCCCAAGGGCGGCGTGCCCGTCGTCCTGCGCCGGCGCTGATCTAAACCTTTTCCGCCCGCACTTCCTGCCTTTCCGCATCCTCCTCCACGAAGCGGAGCAACGCGTGGCCCTCCTTTTCGAGCGCCGTGAGGGTCTGCCTGGAAACTTTTCCGAAGGGCTCCAGGATCAAGGTCGCAACCTTTTTCTTCCGCTCGATCTTCCAGGTCCCGGCCACGAAGCCGTCCACCAGGAACGTCGCCCGCACCTGGAGGTTCTTGAGCACGACCTTGGGACGGTGCTCGTCCGCGATCACGCGGGTGCGGTCGTCGTGCGCCAGCACCAGGTTGTCGAACTCTGGCAGGATCCGCACGGGCGCCTGTTTTTCGTCCTAAGGACGTGGCGCGTCCGGCAGATCGAAC
>CAXTNS010000260.1:0-9032 GCA_964245465.1 uncultured Thermoanaerobaculia bacterium | reverse complement strand
CCCCCATGCCCCCCTCGCCCAGGCGTTCGAGGATCAGGTACCGCCCCACGGCCGTGCCCCGTTCGAGGACGCCGGACGCCACCTTGCGCGGCTCCCCCAGGGCGTCCCGGCCGAGGACGAAGGTCTCCGTGCTGGGTTCTGCGGGGAGGATGGGGTCGGTCGGAGGATCGGGACGTCTTTCCATGATGGGCTACCAAGCTTCCCGGAGGATGTCCTCAGGATCGGATGTCTGGAGCAACCAGTGAATCGCCTTAGATGATACCGGATCGTGGATGCGGCGGGGCGGCGGTGTGGGCTGCGGCCGGGGATAACGACTTGGGAAACATGCTTTCGAGAAGCTCGGGGCTGAAGACACGGCCTACGAGAATCTGTCCTGCTAGCAGAGGCGACCGTCACCTATCAGAAGCCCGCATGAAGCATGCGGCCGGACTCCCCAGCCATCTGGTAATCCTCATCACATCAGGAAAACCGGTCCGTCCACCCTTCGAGAAGCGCGTCAGGCCCGCGGATGGGCCAGATGGCTGGCCAATCGGAGTCTTGATACTCGCGGATCTGGATCATCGTCATGGATCGGACAACGTGCTGCGACGACACTACGATCCCCCGGTGTTCGTTGGCGTTTCGTTGCTCCGCCTGAAGGCGCTCGCGCGTTCCGTCTCGATGGGTCGAATCTCGTACGTCAGGCCACACGCCAGGCATGGGTTCTGGGCTGCAAGGGCTGCGGCCTCCCGCAGGCTGCCGGCGACGATGAACCAGTAGCCCCCGATGACCTCTTTCGCTTCCGTGAACGGACCATCCGTGATACCACTCTGCGAGACGATCACTCCGCCTGTAGCGAGCCTTTGGCCCGGCTTGAACTTGCCTTCTGCGACGAGCTTTTCGTGCCAGGTGTAGAAGCTGTCAATCGCGGCTTGAATCTCTTCCTTCGACTTGGCCGGGTCCCATTGGCCACGGGAGAGGAGAAGGTACTCTGCGGTAGGTGGAGTCTCAGGCATTGTGGCGCCCCCTATATACTTACTCCAAGCCTATGGGGCAGGTGCAACGCCTGGTTCGGCGTGCTGCCGCAGCCCGACCACCTGCACGACCGAGGCGGCACCCGTGTGGTACGCCCCCTCGCGAACCTCCCGGTCCAGCTCGCGGGCGTGGATGAGCTCCAGTCCGGCGAGCTCCTCGATCAGCCCGGCCAGCGACATCAACATGTCCGGATCCTGGGGGCCGCCGGTGCCTCGGCCGATCTGTTCTGGGGTGTAAGCCTCCAGCACGAGAATACCGCCCGGCCGCAGACCCCGAACGGCCGCCGCGTAGAGAGGGACCCGGACCCGCCGGGGAAGGTGGCAGAAGATCGACACGATGCCGGCCCAAGCCCCCGGCTCGATGGGATAACCCTCCAGGTCCGCGCAGACGGTTTCGATCGTCAGACCACGGTCGGCGGCCAGCCGCCGCGCCTTGGCGAGGCCGACCTCCGACTGGTCGACCGCGACCACCCGGTGGCCAAGGCTGGCGAGGTACGCCGCGTTGCGGCCCTCGCCCTCGCCGAGGGACAACACCGGGCCGACCGGAATCCGCCCGGCGGCAGCAACCAGGAACTCGTTCGGCTCGGTGCCGAACGCAAAGCCAGGCTGAGAATATCGCTCATCCCACATCGCGGCCCCTCCGGCTTCCGCCGTCGAACCTGCAGAAGGTGAGCGGCGGGACCGCACGATAGTACGTTATCCGTCTGTTCGACCGTGGGGTTGACTGCCTCTCCACCTGCCTTGCGGCAACCATCCCATGCTCCCATGCCACCGGGTTTGCCTCGCGCTGACCTATTACATGCTCCTGTAAGAGAAGGTGCAGGCAAAGATTAAAGGCTAGTACTGCGACGCCTGTCGCAAGAGCGCGCGCCGGCTGACGTCGATAAATGCGGGCGAGCCAGACTGCGATCAATCCATGGTAGAGGCACGCTGTCACAGCTACCGCGACCCAGAGACCGAGCAGGCCGACATGGATCATCAGATAACTCCACAGCGGAAATGTGAGATCGACAACAACATGGACTGGGGCAGCTATGATCGCGACAATGAGAGCTGCGATCCAACCAACCATGCCAGCGTTGGCGCCAAAGCTGAGCTGTGCGGGAAGGTATGCCACGACCCCAATGAGTGATCCGCACAGCCACACGACGCCCTCTCGTGGCCGTTGAGTCGACCGCAGGGTACGGAGGGCTGCAGTGCCGACCAAGAGAATGACGACAAGCCAGAATAGGTAATCAATTTTCATTCGCGCCCGTTCCCTTTAGCAGTGAAGGCAACGTTCACCTCATGCCGCATAACGTGATGCCGTTCAGCGGCGGAAAACGTGCACAGCGCGGTAGTACCGATTTCCGATTTTTCTCTGAAGGTACACCTCTTCGCGAGTCGTCTTTCCGCCTTCAAAGGTGGTCAGAGTCGTCCATTTTCCACCTATGTCTGTTTCTGAACTCTCTAACGAGAGACCAAACTCTCTTCGGAATTGCAGGTTCACAAGTTCAATCTCCGCCATAAGTTTATGCGGAAACAAACCAACCTCAATCCCATGCTCGCGCAGTTGAAGCACGCCATTGCCAAGAATGTATGGGTTAGGATCGAGCACTCCGATAACTACATGAGCGATTTTCTTTTCCACGATGAGGTCAGCACAAGAGATCTTTGCTGTGCCATCTGGATTAATCCCACGAAACGTGCATGGCTCAAGCGTAGTGTAGAGGTCCGCTCCCGCGGTCACCTCTTCATCAAGTCTGCTGAGTAGCAGGTACTCAGCATGCCCCGTCGGCTTGTGCTCCTGTGAGAAGGACCTGTTGCCACTGACAAGAACCGCGCCAACGTGCGGATCACTCACATCGCGGATAGTCGATCGCTGCATCGCAGCAATGGCTTCTGCCATCGCCTCTGTGTTGCTCATAGTCTTCTTTTTGCCACTCGTACATGCTTGAGCCGGCCAATCTCAGACTCAACTGTATACGTGCTTTTCTCAGTTACCTAAACTGCCTACCGTCCAGCGATAGACTCTAAGAAACGACTCCCTCCCCAAGGCAACCTATTGATTCCAGGTACCTTTTCATCCTACGACTGTTTCTAATCCTCGTCAACAGGACCAGCCCCGAGCGGTAAGGCACCCTGGCGGCAGATTGCGGCTCTTCTTTCAGAAGGTCGTGAACCAACCTGAGGCCGCGCCGGAATGTTGCGTCCAACCCAGGAGTTGGAGAGCCGATAGTGAATCGATGGACGTACAAGCCTCCGCGAAGCTATGGCGATGAACCGATTCGCGAAGATCCGCCTCCGCCCGTGCGCCCGCCGCCCCAATCCGTGAGACACCGGCTCGAGGCTGGGAGGGTCCGGCCCCGGGAGGCGGACGGTCAGGAGAGCGGCGCGGCCCTCCGGCCCCGGGAATGGAGCCGTCGCCAGACCGGGGCGGACGGTTCACGCCGTGGGGCGAGGGGGTGGCCCCGGGAAACGGACGGTGGCGAGACCGGGGCAGACCACCCGCCCCAGGACGCCAACCGTCCACCCCATGAGGCGGACCGTCCGCCCCGCGGGGTGAGACAGTTGAAATCCGGGGCGAACCGCCCCCCCCACGATACGAACCGTTCGCCCCGCAAAGTAAACCGTCCGCCCCTCGGGGCGAACCGCCCGTTTCTCGGTACTGGAGGCGCGCGGACCGGGGCCAACCGTCTCACAACGCCCGGTAACCGTCCGCGGCCCCATGCCGACGGGCGGGGTGGAGAACTGCGATCCCCACTCCCTTTCCCCAGTGTTTCCCAGGTTAAGAGCAATGCTGTTCATTTTGGCTGAAAAGGGACGCCAAGGACGGCAAGGACCCTCAAGGACAGGGCACCCCCTCATTCCTCACCCGTCCTTGCCGTCCCTGGTGTCCTTGTTGTCCTTGACCACACCCGAGCCTCTCCCCACGTTCAGAAAACGCTCCAGGAGACAGTTCCCAAGTGAGACAGTTGCGAGTGAGACACCCTCGCGTTACGACCGCGGGTGGAACCGGTCGTACAGGCTCTTCAGACGCTGCTGATGAATGTGCGTATAGATCTGCGTGGTGGAGATGTCCGCGAGGCCGAGCATGGTCTGTACGGCCCGCAGGTCGGCGCCGTGCTCCAGGAGATGGGTGGCGAAGCTGTGCCGCAGAACGTGGGGGGAGATGGGGGCGCGGATGCCCGCCTTGAGGCCGTAGTTCTTGATCATCATCCAGAAACCCACCCGGCTCATGGGATTGCCGTCCTTGTTGACGAAGACGGCCTGGTGGCGGCCCTGGGCCAGGTCCGGACGGATCTCGCGGAGGAAGCGCCGCGTCCACAGCTCGGCCTGCTCCCCCACCGGCACCACACGCTCCTTGCTCCCCTTGCCGAAAGCCACCAGGAAGCCCACGTCCAGCCGGAGTTGCGGGATCTGGAGACCCACGAGCTCGCTCACGCGAAGCCCCGTGGCATAGAGCAGCTCCAGCATGGCCCGGTCGCGCAGGCCGAGGGGCGTCCCCACGTCCGGCGCCGCGAGCAGGGCCGTGACCTCGTCTTCCGAGAGCACCTTGGGCAGGGGCTTCCAGAGCTTGGGCGGCAGCAGGTTGACCGAAGGATTGTCCGCCCGCTCGCCGAGGGTGACCAGGTTCTCGTAGAACCCGCGGATGGCCGAGAGCGCCCGGGCGGACGAGCGCGGCGAGAGGCCCTGGCGCTGAAGGTCCCGCATGTGGGCGGAGAGGTCCGCCGCCTGGGCCGCCAGGAGGTCCCGGCCGCCCTGGTCGCCCTTCTTTGCCAGCGCCTCGCCCAGACGGGAGAGGTCGTTGCGGTAACCGTCGACCGTGTTCTTGGACAGGCCGCGCTCGACCGCCAGGCTCTCCAGGTAGCGGTCGAGCGCCCGCCTCCAGGCGGGGCCGGTCCCCCCCCCCGAAGGGGAGGGTTTCCCGGCAGGGCCCGGGGCCGCGGCGGCTTCGGGGTGAGACCTCGCGCGGTGCAGACTTCCAGGATCTCGGCCTCTTCCAGGATGGCCGTTGCCGATTTCGCCTTCTGGAAGATCTCGTTCACCAGGTCCGGGCGGGCTTCGATTCCCCGCTCCTGGAGCCAGTAGACGACGTTCGACTCACCGCTCATGGGGCCGACTTCGATCACCTGGTGGGAGCCGATGAGGGACGCCGGCACCGCGGAGTAGACCAGGTCGGCCAGCCAGTCCTCGCCGCGCGCCCGGGACTTGATGATGGCGGAGGCGTGGACGCCCGCGCCCGTGCGGAAGGCATCCTTGCCCACGACCGGGTAGTTGTCCGGCAGCGGCACGCCCGTCTTGTCGGCCACGAACCGGCAGTACTCCTGAAGGCGGGTGAGGTCGCGGTTGATCCAGCCCAGGAGCTGCATGTTGACCAGCAGCAGGTCGATCGCGCAGTTGCCCACCCGCTCGCCGATGCCCACGGCCGTGCCGTGCAGACGGTCGGCCCCGGCCTCGGCGGCGGCGAGGGCGTTGATCAGGGCGAGGCCGCGGTCGCGGTGGCCGTGCCAATCCACCTTCACGTCCTCCCCCGTGGCGTCCACCACCTCGCGGATGAAGCGGATGACGTTGCGCGCCCCGTTGGGCGTGGCATGCCCCACGGTGTCGGCCACGCAGACCCGCCGGGCGCCCGCCTCCACGGCCTCGGTGTAGAGGCGGCGCAGGTCCTCGGGCGCGGCGCGGGTCGTGTCCTCGGTGACGAACATCACCGGCAGGCCGTTCCTGGTCGCGAACTCGACGGACTCGCGGGTGAGCTTGAGCATGCGGTCGAGCGTCCACCCCTCGGCGTACTGGCGGATGGGCGAGGAACCGATGAAGCAGGAAGCCTCGATGGCGAGACCCGTGCGCTGCGAGATCTCGACGATGGGCTGGATGTCCGCGATCACCGTGCGGGCCGCGCAATTGGCCGCGATGGACAGACGCTGATCCACGATCTCGCGGGCCATGCGCTCGACGTCGCGCACCACGTGCGGCCCCGCGCCGGGAAGCCCGATGTCGGCCGACTCGATCCTCAGAGCGGCCATCATGTGGAGGATCTGGAGCTTGTCCTCGATCGAGGGCGAGCGCACGGACGGCGACTGCAGGCCGTCGCGCAACGTCTCGTCGTCCAGCTCCACCTTGCCCCGTCCAGGGCGCAGCTCCGTTCCGGACGCGCGGTTCCAATCGTAGATCAGCTCGCTTGCACTGGACTGCATCAACAGCCTCCCGATTCAGTCATTATCTACCGCTACCGCGCCACCGCCTCGCGGCTCGCCACCGCCCGGGCGATCAGGTCCCCCACCTGCGACGTGGTGAGAGAGCCGCCCAGGTCCGGCGTCGTCTGCCCCTCGCGGAAGGAACGGGCGACCGCGTCGTCGATCACCTTGGCGGCCTCGGCGTGCCCGAGATAGTCGAGCATGAGCGTCGCCGAGAGGATCGCCCCGACCGGGTTGGCCTTGCCCGTGCCAGCGTACTTGGGGGCCGAGCCGTGGACGGGCTCGAACATGGAGGTCTGCCCCGGGTGCAGGTTCGCCGAGGCCGCCACCCCCAGGCCGCCCTGGAGCGCGGCGCCCAGGTCCGTGATGATGTCGCCGAACATGTTGTTGGTCACGATCACGTCCAGCGAGGAGGGGTTCTTCACCATCTGCATGGTGAGGGCGTCCACGAACATGTGACGCGATTCGATCCCCGGATACTCGGCCGACACTTCGGCGAAAGCCCGCTGCCAGAGGTCGTGCCCGTAGCGCATGACGTTCGACTTGTCCGCCATCAACACCTCGCGCCGGCCGTGCTCCACGGCGTACTCGAAGGCGGCGCGGATGATGCGCTCGACCCCCTTGCGCGTGTGGATCTCCTCCTGGACCGCGACCTCGTCCGGCGTGCCCTTCTTGAAGTTGCCGCCGACGTTGACGTAGGCCCCCTCCGTGTTCTCGCGGAACACGATGAAGTCCACGTCCTTCTCCGTGCGGTCCTTCAGGGGGCAGAGGCGGGTGTCGTACAGCCTCACGGGCCGGAGGTTGATGTAGAGGTCGAGCCCGAAGCGGATTCCCAAGAGGATGTCCGCGGCGTGCTTCATGTCCGGCACCCGGGGATCGCCATAGGCGCCGATGAAGATGGCGGAGTAATTGTCGCGGAAATCGTCGAGGGCGCCCGCGGGGAGGGTCTCGCCGGTCGCCAGGTAGCGGTCGGCGTCCCAGTCGAGATGGACCAGCTCCAAAGGAAGATCCCAGGCTTCGGCGGCGGCCTCGAGGACCTTGACGGTCTCGGCGGTCACGTCCTTGCCCGTACCGTCGCCGGGCAGCACTGCGATACGTTGCGGCCTGCGTTGAGAGGGAGGGGTCGGGTTCATGCCGCGGATGCTAGCACGACCCCTGCCCCCTTCCGGGGGGTACCGCCGAACGGCAGGAGGCTCGCCACCCGCCCCGCCGCCGGATGCGGCAGAACCGGCGCGGACGGCACCCGCAGGATGATCCCCAGCTCGAAGACGAATGGGATCTCCGGGCAGAGCCACGCCGAGTGCAGGCCGGGCCAATGGGTGCCCGGGGGCACGTCGAACAGGCGCGGCAACAGGCCGACCCCTTCGACTTCCGCTTTCAGAGGCCAGACCGGCACCGGCGGATGCTCCGACGAGATCCGGTGCAGCTCGCCCGAGGCCAGGGCATAGCCCCGGGGACGCTCCTGGAAGTAGCGCACCGCGTCTTCCCAGGAGCCCAGGCGCGGCCCCTCGCCTACCGCCGGGCTGTCTTGCCAAGCCCGCACGTCCAGCGTCCCCTTGCGCTGGGCCCGCCAGTGCCAGGGGCCACCGTTCACGTCCCGCGAGGGGTGGGGGAAGTCCAGGCGTGCCCCCTGGGCCGGCTGGTGCGTGATCAGCCGCACCCCGGGAGCCACCCAGGCCGGCATCAGCATCTTGCGGAAGAGCACCGCGGGAACCCCCTCCTCGTCCAGCACGCAGACCCGGAGGTTGAGCTGCGGGTAGCGGAAGCGCAGCCCCGGCAGGGCCGTGAGATGAAGGGAGTCCTGGTGGAAGAGGAGGGCCGAGGCGAACACCCAGTCCCGCCCCTGCCAGAGGTGGCGCTGGTACCGCAACGGCGCCGGCGGCTTCGGGAGCGACTCGGCCGGCAGGGCCCAGTTGAGGTACAGGCAGTCTCTTACGGTGGTTCGCAGCATCGTTTCAGGCCCAACGGAACCATAGCGTGGGCCGCCCCGGGCCGCAAGCGGTCCGGCCCCCCGGCCCCTAGGCGCCAACTTGATCCGTATTCCTAGGGTAGGGGCGGGTCTGGCCGGCCCCTACCCTACACAAAGTCAGCGCCTATGGGACGGGGGGTGAGGGTCCGTCTTTTGCTACAGTTCCCCCGTGGGAAGTCATTGACCCAAGGAGGTTTGTCTTTTATGAAAATTTCTCAACGACAGGCCGGGCCGGGGATCCTGGGCTGGACCCTGCTGCTCGTGCTCGCCCCGGCGGTCCTCTCCGCACAGACGGCGAAACTCAACCTCCCCGCCGGCGCCGAACAGGCGGCGGCCAAGGCCATCACCCGCGATTCGCTGGAGGGTCCCATCCGCTTCCTCTCCGACGACCTGCTGGAAGGCCGGGGACCCGGCAGCCGGGGCGACGAGCTCACCCAGGCCTATCTCGCGACCACCCTGGAATCCCTGGGCTACGAGCCGGGCGCCCAGAACGGCCAGTACCTGCAGACCTTCGAGATCGTCGGCATCGACGCCAAGATGCCCGGCACCTGGGAGTTCAAGACCGGCAGCCAGACCGTGGCGTTGAAATCCCGGGACGACTTCATTGCCGCCAGCGGCGTCCAGGAACCCAGCGCGAACCTGAAGAACGCCGAGCTGGTCTTCGTGGGCTACGGCATCGAGGCCCCCGAGTACCAGTGGAATGACTTCAAGGGCATGAACCTCAAGGGCAAGGTCCTGGTCATGCTCAACAACGACCCGGACTGGGACCCCAAGCTCTTCGAAGGCAACCGCCGGCTCTACTACGGCCGCTGGACCTACAAGTACGAGAGCGCCGCGCGGCAAGGGGCGGCCGGGGCCATCATCGTCCACACC
>CAXTNS010000259.1:0-9037 GCA_964245465.1 uncultured Thermoanaerobaculia bacterium | reverse complement strand
CTCTGGTGCTGGATCTGGAGCGGCAGGTCGCTCTACGGGGCGCCCATACGATTTTCCTGGGCGCGGACGACGAGAACGGCCGGACGACGCTCGGTGGGATCGATCTGTATCCCGGCGTTCTCGACAAGCTGAGGGAGATCCGGAACGTCGGTCGGCACCCGTTCGGGTTCTATCTCAGAATGGGTTTCGAGATCGTGGGAGTCGTTCCGGATGCGAATGGTTTCGGCAAGCCGGATATCTTCATGGCCAAGAGGGTGGCGGACGACTCGTCCTCTCAGTGATCGATCCTCTTCATGGGTGATCCGGCTGCTTGGGGGCCAGGATGACCGACAGGAGGTCCGGACGGGCGGGGTCCCGTTCCAGGTGCGGATAGCGCTCGCCGCCGTGGTAGTCGATCCGGAAGGTGCGAAGGGTGTCCCCGTGCTCGGCGGTGACCTCGATAGGCGTCTTGGACTGACGGGCTCCCTGGATCTCCTGAGACAGGATCTCAGGCGCCCATTTCCGTCCGTTGACCGCCACAAGCTTCATACCCGGTCCCAAGCCGGCCTTCCAGGCGGGGGCGCCGTTCACGATGTCGGTGATGGCGCCGTCGTCTTTCAGCCAGAGACCGAGCGAAAAGCTCGTGTCTACGATTCCCTGGGTCTTGGCCCGCGCGGTCTGGTACGCGTTCGGCTGGTCGGTATAGACCAGCTTCCAGCCCGTGGCTTCCAGGCCGCCGACAGGGGAGCGCGGCTGGACGGCGTAGACGCGCTCGGTGAAGAAGCCGCGCCAGTCGTAGGCGGCGATGTTGTTGAGGGCGGTATAGACATCGTCCGCAGTGTAGGGCACGACGGCCGGCGGGGTGGAGGGGCCGCCGAAGAAAGCGCGGCAGAAGTCGTCGAGCGACCTGGCCCCGCCGCTCTTCGCGCGCAGGATGGTGTCGGCTTCGAGCCAGATCAGCAGCGACTCGTCGTAATAGTCGAGCGCGCGGCGCCAAGGCGTCCAGGCCTGCGGCGCGCCGGAGAGGATCTGGGCGGCCACGGCCGTGTCGGCGAGCGGACGCCACTGCCGGCCCGGGCGGTTATGGTCCAGGTTGGCGGCGACCCAGGCGGCGTACTCGCGGCTGTGCTCCACGCTCCGGACGCCGCTCCGGGTGGTCAAGAGGAAATCGCCGAGATAGCGCGTCAGCCCTTCATAGATCCACAGAAGCTCGGTGCGCAGGTCCTCGTTCGGATCGCGCACGGCGAGCCCCGCCGGCCGGCGGTACTTGCCGTTCCAGGAGTGGACGTATTCGTGAGGCAGCAGGATTCCGTTGCGCAGGAGAAAGGCCTCTTCCGTGAGCATCCCCAGACGTCCGCGGTTGTCGCTCGATTCGTGGTGCTCCAGGCCGTTCTGCTCGACCGTGTTGCTCAACGCGACGAGCCAGTGGTATTGGTTGTAATGGTGGGCTCCGAAGAGCGCCTCCGCCTCGGCCGGTACCCGGCGGTAGGCGGCGATCCGCTCTTCGGGCACGTCCAGGGCAGCGCGCCGGTCGGCGGCGATGCTGAGGAAGACCGGCGCCTCGCGCGGACCGACCTCGATCGTCCGGAAGATCTCCCCGCTGAGGACCGGCGCGTCGAGGACCGTGTAGAGGTTCGCCGGGGCGAAGGTGACGGTGCCGTCCTTTTTCCCGGTAATGGGGAGCGACGTGTCGAACTGCCAGCCCGCCGGCAGGCGGAGGGTGGCACGCACGGGGATCTCCGAGACGTTCGTCCCCAGCGGATACACCAGGAGGTCGTGCCAGTCGACGATCGCGAGGTGGGGAGTGGCGTTGGGAGTCTTGCCGTAGCCGGCACCGTACCCCTCGGGAGGCGAGAGGTAGTCGAGCTCTACCGTCACCGCGTCGGAGCCCGCCGGCACCTCGATCCGCACGAGGAACATGTCGAGCGGATCGCGGCGCCAGGCGAGGGTCTTGCCGCCCGCCGAGACCTTGAAGCCCACCACCTGCTCGATCGGCCCCGTCGGCGCGTGCTCGCCCTGAATCCATTTCGGATAGGCAAGCGTGAGGGAGCCGGGAGCGGCGGGGATCACCAAGCGGGAGTGGAAGACGCCCCGCGGAGCGTCCGTGGCGTCGACCGCGAGTTCGATAGGGCGTGAGTCGGCCCAGGCCGTGGAGGCAGCGGCCAGGAAGACGGCAATCCAGAGAAACGCTCGGCGGCTGGACATCAGGTCCCTCTCCTTTGGAATTCGTGTCGAAAGCCACATTACCGCAGCGCCTTGCGCAGCAACGCGATCTGTCCCGAGTGGTAGGCGTTGTGCTGGACGATGCCGTTGACCATGGCGCGGTGGGTGACGCCGGTGCCCAGGGCCGGGTTCCGAAGCTCGGCGATCGATCCTCCCATCCGGTCCAGATCATCCTCGCGGAGAGCAGACAGCGCGTCGAGAAGTTTGTCGACGGCCTCATCCAGGCGGGATCGGTCCCGATGCCAGGCGGCTTCGGACGTTTCGCCGGGCTCGGGCCAGTCTCCTTCCTCGGGCATGTCCGGCTGCCTGCCGCCGAGACGACGGCGGACCTCGTTCAGCCAGCCGGTCATGTGGAGGACGATCTCCCAGATGCTATGGGCACCGGGTATCGGATGGGCCGCTGCCTCTTCGGTGGTGACGTCCTGGAGGAGATCGGAGGTGGCGGAGCCGTGCCAGGGATCGTCGGAAAAACCTTTTCGAAGCTGCTCGCGGAGAAATTGAACGCTGTCCATACCCTGACCTCCTTACCGCGGTCAGGGTATCAAAACTTTGATGGCCGTTCAGCGGCGGCCCGCGAGCGTCCAGTCGACGCCACGGGCGATGGGGAAGCGGCGGACGACGCCGTACTCGATACCGTGCACGCGGAAGCTTTCTGGAGTGCCGCCCGTGGCGGTGACGGTCGCGTCGAGTATCTCTCCGTCTTCTAGAATGTACTCAGGGGCGCGCTCGCGCCAAAGGGCGGCGAGCTCAGGATTGGCTGGAGACGTGAAGACGCCTCCACGTCCACGGATCAGGCGAGCCACTTCGGGCTCGGTGAGACCGAACGAATAATCGAAGACAGGGTGGCCCGAGAAGTAGGCGAGCGCGCCGATCCTGCGGGTCGCGATGGTGGAGCCCGCGGGCAGGTGGTTGCGCATCCAGAGCGCGGGCTCCACGAGGGTGCGGCTGGTAAGGATGTAGCCGGGGAAGGAGAGGCGCTCGCGCTCCGTCGTCTGATCGATCGCGGTTACGGCGCCGTAGGTAGCGACAAGGAGTGCAAGCATCGCGGTAGCGCTCCCGGCTTGGCGTCCGAGCGCTCGCGCGGTTTCGCTGACCGCTACCCAGACGAGCGCGAGGCCGATCCAGAGGAACGAGGAGGCAGCCTCGGCGGCCGTGTCCCATCAAAGCCAGGGCAATGATTGCACCGAAGGCTGCCAGGGCGGCACCGGTCACGGTGACCGCTCGGACCTCGCGATTCCCCGCCAGCACGGCCCTCTCGGCGTCGAGGAGGCCGCTCCAGAGCAGCAGATAGGCGCAGGGCGCATAGGGCGCGAAGTAGCGCGCGAGCAGGGTCCAGTCCGGCCGGGCATAGAGGGCGAAGGCGAGGCCCGTGAGGCAGGCCGCGCCGGCGAAGGAGGCCGCGAGAGGAGCCGTCCGGCGCAGGGCGCGCCAGCCCCACACCGCGAAGGGCAGAGCGAAGAGACCGGCGAAGGGGAAGCCCACGTTCACGGAAGAGCCCATCACGAAATCGAAGAGGTTCTGCCGCACGGTCGCGGCCGCGGCCGGCTTGGCGGCGAAAGTGTTGGGCAGCAGGGCCCCAAAGTAGATCCAGCGCCAGAGAGTGGCGGCGGCGAGGCCCAGCGCGCAGAAACCTGCCGTCCGCACGGCGGCGCGAAAGGGCAAAGCTCCGGAGCGCCAGGCGAGGACCACGCCGAGCGGCGCCACGAGCCCCGCCTCCGGATGGACGAGGAAGGCGAACGTCCCGAGCACGGGCAGCCAGCCAAATTGGTGGCGCTCCGCCAGGACCACCAGGGCCGTCACCAGAGCGGCGAGCAGGGCGGTCTCCATCCCCAGCAGGGAGAAGCCCACCAGCTCGGCGTGGAAGGCCGTGGTCAGCACGGCGAGGGCTGCGATCCTCGGGGCGACTCTGGAGGACAGTGCCGCCGCGGCCGTGAGGGCCAGTGTGGCCGCGAGCAGGGCCACGCCGGCCACCTTCGCCGCGAGCGGCGGGCCGAGCACGGCGGCGAGCGGGGCCAGGAGGAGGAGCCAGCCCGTGTTGGTGACGCCCTCGACGCATGCCGGCGGGTTGAACGTGAAGCCGTGGCCGGCGAGAAGGTTCGCGACGTAATGGAAACCTATGTAGGCATCGTCCATGAACAGGCCGCGGTAGCACCAGGCGGCCGTGAGGAGCCAGGCGGCCGCGAGCGCGGCGGTCAGCCGGCGAGACCGAGGTTCTCGCGTACGCGCGGTTTTCTGACTTTCCAGATGATGCCGTCGACGATGTAGTGGTGGAAGTTGATCGTCTGATAGACGATCAGGGTCAGCGCCAGCACGGACAGGCCGAGGAGGCTGAAGACCCCTTGGAGGGCCATGTAGAGGACCGTCGAGATTCCCAGGCAGACCACGAAGTACGTGACCGCCCGGCCCGGCTGGCTGATGGTGGAGAGGAACCAGTGGCTCGGGCTGACCCCGTCCTTGAACCGGTTGTTGTTGTACATCCACACGAGCAGGATGTATTGCGCGTTGTGCCAGACGTTGATCGTCAGCCAGCCGAAGCTGATGTCCTCCACCACGAGGTAGCCCACGGTGAAGACCGCGAGGTGGGAGAGCATGTAGAGCGTGTAGGCGACGGGGAGCCGCCCCTGGCGCCAGAGGGTGGCTTGGCGCCAGACCCACCAGCCGAGCGCGGCGAGCGACAGCACGGCCGCTCCTTGCACCACGGGCAGAGGCACGGGCAGGACTTTGATTTCCATATCCAGGAAGGTGGCCGGCTTCTGCCAGGAGCGGTAAAGGATGCCCCAGAGCGGCAACAGGTAGATCGTGGCCTTGGTGAGGAGCGGCGGCTCTTCTCCCAGGGGACCGGCCTTGCGCCGGTAGATCTGTGCGATGCCGTAGCTCTGGCGGGTGTAGTGGAACCACTGCCAGTAGAGATAGATCGTGGGCAGAATCCAGCGGCCGAACACGCCCATCAGGGAGAGCGTTCCAATCAGCACAATCGGCGGCAGCCCGAGGACCAGGAAGCGGTAGGTCCGGAAGCTATCGCTGTCGAAGGCGAGGCGGGTGTAGGTGGAGATCACGTGATGGAAGCCGAGCAGCCACATGTCCGCCACCACGACGATGGGAAAGAGTTTCGGTTGCCAGACGACCAGGGCCGTCGACGCCATGGCGACCGCCACGATGCCGCCGATGAAGAAAGAATCGAACGAGGCGCTCCTCAGCCAGCCGAAGGAAGGGGCCGGCAGGGTAGCCGCGATCGGATGCGAACGTTCCAGAGTCGCCATTTCAGAATCAGAGAATCGGAGAAATCTGCGGGCAGGATCGCATACCCGGGAGAGGTGCGCAACCCCTCCCGGGTCTGACACTCATCAATAGCGGCGGAAATAGCCGAGGAAGATAACGTAGTCCGCGAAGGCGGCGTCGCCATGGCGTCCGGGCACCAGGCGGTCGGGGACGCTCCGCGTGCGGTTGCGGTAGAGGGCGACGGGCACCGCCAGCGAGACCGTACTGGGCCCCCGCGTATAGCTCACGCCCGGCTCGGCCGAGATGGCATAGCCCGGGCGCCGGAAGCCGTCGCTGTCGCCGATCAGATCCTCGACCGGTACGCCTTCGAGACGGCCGCCCAGACTTACTCCGAACCCTTCCCAGGCCGGGTTATAGAAGCTCCCTCCGACCCGCGCCACGTACTGGTCGGCCACCGACATCACCTCCTCGCCCACGGCGCCGCGGAAGGTCGGCACGCCGTTCGTGCCCCTGGGATTCACCAGGTAGGTGGCCGAGCCATAGAGGGCAAAGTTTTGAGTCATGCTGCGGAAGCCCTGGAAGTCGAAGATGATGCCGGTCCCGCCGTCGCCCGGCTGGATTGACTGGTCGACGCTTTCGTCGCTGACGACTCTCTGGCCGTTGACCAGCCGGACCCGGCCGTCATAGACCTTGTAGTCGCCGGTAGGGAACTTGACGCCCAGCCCGAGCGAGATGTTGCCTTTCGGACTGTCCTGCGGCTTCCAGAGCATGCGCCGGGCCGTCAGTGTGATGTCGCCCACGGAGTTCGCCTCGGTGACGGTGCGGGCGACGACGACGCGGTTCGAGTTGCGCAGCGGGCTCGAGCGCTCGGCCATCAGGTAGGGGATGCCAAGCGAAAAGCTCCATTGATCGCTGGCGTTGTAGCGGACTCCCAACTCGAACAGGTTGATGTTGTTCTTGACTTGACTGCGGTCTTCCGCCCGCTCAACCTGCTCTTCCGGGCCCACGAAGTGCCGATGGGAGTATTGATACCGCCAGCTTCCCGAGACCTGCCATTTGTTGGGGCCGGTATAGGTGTCTTGCACGCCAAGCACGGGCGTGTCCAGGCGTGCGGCTACTCAGCCCTGGGCCGAGGCGGAGCGAGGGGCGCCGAGCAGGAAACCACCCAGGGCCAGCCCCGCGATAAGGACCCTCTTATGCTGACGGCATAGCGTACGTGTCATGGCTCTTTTCTCCTTGCTTCTATCCTACACTAGCTGGGGATTAAATTGGATAGGATCTCCGGATCTACTGAGGCGCTAGATTCGCGCTCCCCAAGGCTTCAACCCGGCTCGGAGCGTACGGTGTGCTGGGGACGGAGGGTAACGGTGGAAGAAGAGCCTCACTACGATGCCTTCCTGAGCTACTCCACTCGATGGGATTACGCCCGTGCGCGCCGGATCGAAGCGTTCCTCGAATCTATTCACCAAACGCCAACGCCTGCCGGAGCTGAGATCCGGGCTCTCCAGATCTGCCGTGACGGCAGTGATTTCCGGCTGCCTGTACGCCGGAGCGATTCAAGCCCTGCCGAGAGTGACCCTGTCTGGCAGATCATTGAAACGGAGCTATCCCGCTGCCGGTATCTTATTGTCCTCTGCTCTCCAGAAGCCGTTCGCTCGGGCTGGATGGCAAAGGAAATCGAGTGGTTTTCCTGTTCGCGTGGAGTGGAGAGGATCCTTCCAGCAGTGACGGGAGGCCGGGATCCCGTCGCGGAGCCGGAAGAGGTCTTCCCAGCCGAGATCCGGCGGAACGCTCTGCACAAGGGATTGATCTGGTACGACCTCCGAGGTCTCGGCCAGCGGTCCCCGCCGCGAGAGGTCCGGGACGGCGAAGATGAGCTCGTCCGGCTGGCCTCCGATCTGCTGGAATGGAATTCTCAACGGTGGGGTCCACTTTCTGCGATCTGGCAGCGCGAACAGCTTCGCCGCCGCCGCCGCCAGGCCGCGGCAGCGCTCGCAGCAGGGCTGATCTTGATCGTGGCAGCGGTTTTCATCTGGTTGCAGGCCTTACGTGTCCGTAGCGCAACGGAGCGCGCGCGTGCCAATGCATGGGTCACCGCCGCTGACAGCGCCTCGGATCCGGTCGTCGGGGCGTTGCTGCTGGCCGAGATGGTGGACCGCGAGGCTCCCGAGGAGGGAATGCGGGTTGCGCAAAAGCTCTCCTCTCTTCCTCTTCCGCAAGCGCTCCTGCGCGGCCATACCCGAGAGTTGAGAGGAATCGCCGTGAGCCCTGACAACGCCTGGGTTCTCTCTGCATCCTGGGACGGCACGGCCAGGCTCTGGCCGGCGAACGGTCGCGGGGATCCGCGGACGGTTGCGGTCTTCGCCTCTGGGGCTGAGAAGGTTGCATTCAGTCCGGACGGAGCCTGGATCGCCGTGGTCTCGCGGAGGGGAGAGGTGAGGCTGAGGCGCTTGTCCATCCAGGATGAAGGAGAATCCTACCCTGGCTCCGCAGAAGCCGTGGATCTGGCGTTCAGCCCGGACAGCCGCCGATTCGCAATCGTAACCACGGACGGTGCGGTACGGGTATGGCGGCTTGGCGCGTCCGATCCCATCCTGCTGAAGCTGCCCATGAAAAGAGAGGCGCTTTGCTTGAGATGGAGCTCCAGCCCGGGAGAAGGATGGATTGCGGGCGAGGATGGGACCGTTTGGGCTTTCCATCTGGACGACGGGAGAGGGCCCTCCGTAACCCTCAGCGCCGCGCGGCCGGGGGAGATGGCGGGCTTCGAGGACAGCTCCTCCTTCCGGCTTGCCGCATTCAGCGGGGACGGCTCGCGGGTGGCCTTTGCTGCTGGCTCACAGGTGCTCGTAGAGCGAACCGACGGCTCCTCCCCTGTCCTCGTTTCCCGCAAATTGAGGATCACCTCGATCGATCTCAACCGGGACGGCTCCCGGTTGTTGGCTGCCGACTCGGGGGCCACGGTTGAGATCTGGTCAGCGCAGGACGGCCAAGCGGTCCGCGTTTTTGAGCCCGGCGCGCTCGACCTTGCCGTGGATTCGCCCTACCTGCCGTCCGATTTTCTTCGAGAGCCCACAGACACGCTCATGGCTCGCTTTTCGCCAGACGGTTTGCACGTCGTCACCTTTTTGGGTGACACCGTGGTCCGGGTCTGGGATACCGCGGATCTGGATTCTGAAGAGAAATCCTTCAGCCCTGCCACGGAACCATCCCCCGAGGCGACGGAGCGCCATCGCTGGCTGCGATTTACGCTGCGAGGTCATGAGGGGGTGACGACAGCCGCTTTCAGCGCGGATGGCCTGCGGCTGATCACCGGCGCCAACGATGGGACGATCCGATTGTGGCGGTTGTCGCCGCCAGGGGAGGCGACAACGCTGCCTCATCCCGGACCGGTGAGCTCCGTTTCTTTCAGCGCCGACGGGACAAGGCTCCTCACCGTGACGCGGGACGAAAGGGCTCGACTCTGGAGTGAAGGCCGGCCAACTCTGTTTCCTTCTGAGGACCGGCTGGGTTCGATCACTGCAGCGATCTTCTGCCGCAACTCGCCGTGCGGGGTCACTGCACATGAAAAGGGATGGATCCGCATCTGGAATCTCGCGGGACCCGAACCGCGCCCCGT
>CAXTNS010000258.1:3000-9077 GCA_964245465.1 uncultured Thermoanaerobaculia bacterium | reverse complement strand
ATCCCCACGGGCGAGAACGAGCCCATGACCCGGGAGATCATCATCTCCGTCCCCGACCGCCAGCGCGCGGCGGACACCGAGCGGAAGATCGCCCTGTTCTGCGACTTCGAGAACATTGCCCTGGGCGTCCGCGACTCCGACATCGGCAAGTTCGACATCACGATCGTCCTGGAGCGGCTCCTGGAAAAGGGCAAGATCATCGTCAAGAAGGCCTACGCCGACTGGGAGCGCTACTCCGACTACAAGCGCACCTTCCACGAGGCCGCCATCGAGCTGATCGACATCCCGCAGAAGTTCTATTCGGGAAAGAACAGCGCCGACATCAAGATGGTCGTCGACGCGATGGACCTCTCCTACGCCAAGGAGCACCTGGACACCTTCGTGATCCTCTCGGGCGACAGCGACTTCTCGCCCCTGGTCTCCAAGCTCAAGGAGAACAACAAGTACGTCATCGGCATCGGCGTCAAGAACTCGTCCTCGAACCTCCTGGTGGACAACTGCGACGAGTTCATCTACTACGAGGACGTCTGGCGCGATTCGCAGAAGGGTCCCAAGCTCGACGGCCTGAACAAGAAGACGGCCGAGGCCTTCAGCCTGATGATCGAGTCCATCCAGGCCCTGATCCGCGAGAACAAGGACGTGCTCTGGGGCTCGATGATCAAGCAGACCATGCAGCGCAAGAAACCCTCCTTCAACGAGGGCTACTACGGCTACAGCACCTTTTCCGAGCTGCTGGAGGACGCCGAGCGCAAGCAGATCATCAAGCTCAAGAAGGACCAGCGCTCCGGCACGTACATTGTCACCGGCTTCGCCAAGACCGGCGACGGGGGGAGGGCGGTGGGAAAGCGGTAGTATCCGCACGGCGGCGGGCCGGCCGCAGCCCCTCCGCGCCTCCGCCTGCTTCTTCGCCAGAGCCGACACCATCCCGACCATCGACATCAGCCCCATGGACTTGCCCATGGAGAGCTCGCGGCCGAAGACCCGGTAGACGACGTCCTGCGGGACCTCGGCCACCTGCTCGGGGGGAGCTCCGGAGAGGGCCTCTTCCAGGATCACGGCCATGGCCTTGGCCGAGACCCCCTGGGGGTTCTCCACGGCGAAGTGGAAGTCGAGCGAGCCGTCCGGCCGCTCTTCCGTGAAGACGTAGGCCTGCGACTCGCACGCCGGCACCAGGCTCTCCTGGGGGAACGGCCGCCGCGCGACCCGCGGCGGCACCTCCTGGAAGCGTCCGGCGATGTCGATCAGGAACTGGATGCGCTCGGCGCGGTCGGGGACTATCTCGATCGTCTCCAGGGTGTCCGTCAGCTTCTCCGGTAGGGCCATATCGTTGCCTCGTTCTCGATCGTAGGGGCGGCCCCAGGTGGCCGCCCTGGACGCCTTGGCGCCCATACCCAGGGCGCCCACACGGGGGCGCCCCTACATAGGTCTGGATACAGACGTCAGCGTTCGATGGGCACCCCTACCAGGTTGCCCCACTCCGTCCAGCTCCCATCATAGTTCCGGACCCGCTCGTAGCCGAGCAGGTGGGTGAGCACGAACCAGGTGTGGCTGCTGCGCTCGCCGATGCGGCAGTAGACGACCACGTCGTCCTGCGGCTTGAGCCCTGCCTCCTGCTCGTAGAGGGCGCGCAGCTCTCCGGCCGGCTTGAAGGTGCCGTCGTCCGGGTTGACCGCCTTGGCCCAGGGCACGTTCGCGGCGCCCGGGATGTGGCCGCCGCGCAGGGCACCCTCGTTCGGGTACTCCGGCATGTGGAGCCGCTCGCCCGTGTACTCGGCGGGGCTGCGGACGTCGATCAGCGGCCTCTTGCCCTCGACGTGCCGGAGGACCTCGTCGCGGAAGGCGCGGATCTTCTTGTCGTCCCGCTCGGCGGCCTGGTAGTCGCTCGAGGGGTAGCTCGGCGTGTCCTTGGACAGGGGGCGCCCCTCGTTGACCCACTTGATGCGGCCGCCGTCCATCACCTTGGCCTTGTCGTGCCCGAAGAGCTGGAACACCCAGAAGGCGTACGTGGCCCACCAGTTGTTGCGGTCGCCGTAGAAGACCACGGTGGTATCGCGGGTCACGCCGATGCGCCGCATCAGGGCCTCGAAGCCCTCGCGCCCAAGATAGTCGCGCCGCACCGGGTCGTTCAGGTCGCGCGTCCAGTCCACCTCGACGGCGCCCGGTATGTGTCCGGTCGCATACAGCAGAGGGTCCTCGTTCGACTCGATGATGCGAACCCCGGGATCGTCCAAGCGGCTCGCGACCCAGTCGGTCGAGACCAGGACCTCGGGACGAACGTAACCACGGCTCTCGATTTCACTCACACGGCTCCTCCTTTCGGTCGCCTCTCTGTATTTGTGAGCAACTCTATCACCAACAACAAACCTCTTTCTTCGGCTGGGCTAATTAGATATAGTTAAGTTTGTATTCCCTATTTTGGTCGAGGGGGGCCACGGCCATCGTTCCTGGGAGGGCGGTGGACGGTCGTGGTGACCGTTTTCACGAGTCTTTGAAGGGAGACTTATGTCCAGCCGTAAAGTCTTGACCCCCGTCCTCGTTCTCGGCCTGTCCCTCGGAACCCTGTCGTATCTTCACGCGTTGCCTCTTCAGGGCGAGCGTGGCGAGGTAAGAATCCAGCAGGAGATCTCCAACCGTAGCTTTATCCAGGACTTGATGCAGATTGTCTACGACTTTATGGAGGCGAATCACCCACCGGTGGCCGACGAGGGTCCTGGGCTCTGCCCGAATGGCAAGCCGCCCGGACGCCAGGGCGGGACTGGGAGCGGCAGCGGTAACGGGAATAGCAACGGTAACGGGTGGTGAAATGATCCTCGTAGTCTAACCGCTTGCGCTTGAGGAGCCCCGTCCGGATCTCTCCGGACGGGGGATCCTCTCCTGGAGGATTGATGACGGACCGGCACCCTGATCTCAGAGCTCTGGAGAAGTTCCTTGCGGGCGAGCTGTCCGGTGAGCAGGGCCGGACGCTGGAGCGGCACCTGCTCACCTGCCGGAGCTGTGAGGACCGGTTGCTCGCGAGCCTGCCGGCTTCAGGCGTTGAGGTTGCCCTTTCTCTTCGGCGGCTCATGCTGGAGGGGCAGCCATCGGTCCTCCGCAGGCGCTTGGACCTGGTGGTGGAGCGGGCCGGGGCCGCCGGGCTGTGGAAGGAGCTCCGGGGCCGGGACTTCGCGAGCCGTCGAGACCTCATCCTGAAGGACGGTGCCTACCGGACCTGGGGGCTCTTCGAGCTGCTCGTCGACCGCTCCCGCGACATCCTGCCCCAGGAGCCCCGGGAAGCTGAAGGCCTCGCGCGCCTGGCTCTCCTGGTGGCCGAGCACCTGGACGCCGGCTTCTACGGGGAGAGCGCGGTCGAAACCGCCCAGGTGAAGGCCTGGACCCACCTCGCCAACGCCCTGCGTGTCCTCGCCGACTTCCGGCAGGCGGAGCAGGCCTTCGAGAGAGCCGAAAGCCACCTGGCCCAGAGCTGGCTCGACCCCGTGGACGAGGCCCTGATCCTCGAGCTCAAGGGCGCCATGCGCCGGGCCCAGGGCCGGTACGACGATGCGCTCGAGCTCCTCGACGACTCCATCGCCCTCTACCGCGAGGTCAACGAGTCGCACCGCCATGGCCGGGCTCTGATCGTCAAGGGACTGACGCTTCAGTACGGGGGCGATCCGGAAGCGGCCGCCGATTGCTTCCGCACCAGCCTCTTCCTCCTCGATGGCCCCCGGGAACCGCGGCTGCTGTTGATGAGCCAGTGCAACCTGATCAGTTGTCTGAACCTGAGCGGACGCGCCGCCGAGGCGGCTCTCCTGCTCCCCGAGGCCAAGGCGCTGATCGAGCAGGCGGGCAAGCGCTCGGACGTGCTGCGGCTCGCCTGGATCGAAGGCCGGGTCCAGACGTCGCTCGGGCAGTGGGCCGCGGCCGAGCAGACCTTCCAGTGGATCCGCGAGGGCTTCGCCGAGGACGGGCTCGTCTTCGACGTCGCCCTGGTCTCCCTCTATCTCGCCGGTGTCTACATCCGCCAGGGGAAGACGGCCGAGGCCCGGTGCCTCGCTGAAGAGATGCTCCCCGTTTTCCGCTCCTGCGAAATCCACCGCGAGGCTCTGGCCGCCCTGATCGTCTTCCAGCAGGCCGCCGAGATGGAGCAGCTCACGCTCGGCCTCATCGAGGAGGTCTCCGTCTTCCTTGAACAGGCACGCGATAATCCCGGCCTGCGGTTCCGGGAAGAAGCGTCGACCGCCAGCTAGGAGCCTCCCGTCTCAGAGTGAGGGCTGTCGACCGGCTTCGACTCCGGCGATGCCCTCTGGCGCAGCCAGATCGACAGCACGACCATGGCCCACATGGCCAGGAACTCGCTCTGCCAGTTCTGGAAGGACTCGAACCAGAAGCGCGAAGAGGTCATGTACTCTCCCACGGAGACCTGGGGCTGGCCGTGCAGCGCCTGCTCCTCGTTGTACTCGCCCCGGCCGCTCACCCCATGCAGCGAGAAGGAGAGCAGGAACATCAGCAGGAACGCCAGGGCGAGGGAGTTCTCGTAGAGCTTGAGGACGAAACCTCCCTTGCGTACCGGCCAGGGGGCGTCCTTCTTGTCGCGGGACTTGCCCGGGTCCCGGTCCACCTCGTTGGGGCCGTCCGGATCCTTGGACTCCGAGGAGCCTTTCTGAAAGAGGAAGGCTGTCAGGACCACGTACACGAACATCTGGAGGAACTCGGATTCCCAGTTCTCCGTCGTAGCCTCCCAGAAGTGGTGGCCCCCAAGATATTCGACGAAGCTCTCGGGAGGCTGCCCGTGAGTCTCAAGCTCCTCGTTGTTCTGGAGATGGCCGGACACGCTCTGACCGAGCATGAGGGTCAGGAAGAAAAGGCAGAACAGCACCAGGGACAGTCCGTTCTCACGCAGGAATCGTCGCATCCGCTCCTCCTCCGGTTCGTACGGCTCCCGGCTTCATACTGCTGCTTCCGCCATTTTGCAACGTGAATGCCAGATTTCAAGAAAAAAGCCCCGGAGTTTCTCCCCGGGGCTTTCCGCTTTCAGATGAGGATCCGGTTAGTAGCGGGCGTTGCCTGTGTTCGGCGAGCCCGTGCCGGCGCCGACGGACGCAGTCTGGCCCAGGTACTCCTGGACGACCGTGGGCAGGCCCTGCTCCAGCCAGCGGGCCATATCTTCCTCCTCGCGGAGGATGCCCTCGCAGACCTGGACGATCTGCTGCTCACCGAGGGCGCGGGCGGCCACGATCAGAGCGCGGTAGGAGGCGATCTCCAGGTGCTCGGACGCGTAGTCGGCGAGAGCGTTCTTGACCAGCTCGTCGGGCGAGGCACCGGTCGAGCGGCCCTGGAAGAAGCCGGAGACCGCGCCCATGGCGGTCTTTACTGTAGAAACGTCGCCGCCCAGGCGCTTGACGCAGTCACGCACGCGCTCGGCGTGCATCTTGGTCTCTTCCAGGTGCTGGGCGATCCTGCGATACATCTCGGGGCGGTCCTTGACGTCGTTGGCGTGGTTCTCCAGAACCTGGACGAGCCCCTTCTCCATGGCGTATGCGTCGTTCAGCCAGCCGATCAGGGTTTCCCTCGGATCATGATTCGCCATACTGCAACTCCCTTCTGCTGTGTTTCTTGGTTGTCTTACTGGAGGCCGGTTTTACCGGCACCCATGAAGTTACAGTGCAACGGTTGTGCCCGATCGAGGTCAGTCCTCCTTGCCCACGAGGCTTACCGTGCTCGCCTGGGGGCCCTCGAAGCCCTGCTCTTCGGCGAAGCGGACGCGCGCGCCCACCTCCAGCTTCTCGAACCCGGGGGGATCGAGGACGGAGTTGCGGTGAAAGTAGATCTCCCGGCCGTCCGGAGCGGCGATGAAGCCGAAGCCTTCCTCCTGAAAGATGCGGATCACCTGGCCTTCGGGGGGGAGCACCGGGGTCTTCACGTCCCCGCGCCGGCGCTCGGCCCATTCATTGACCTGGCGCTCGGCCGCGTCGAAGGCATCGCGGATGGCCGCGTAGATCTCCTCGGCCTCCTTGTTGGCCACCAACTCGGAGCCGGGGACGGTGATGTCGACCCGCACCCGGTAGGGGCCGCCCTCCTGGTGGTGGTTGCCCGTGGGG
>CAXTNS010000258.1:0-2990 GCA_964245465.1 uncultured Thermoanaerobaculia bacterium | reverse complement strand
GAGCGGCGGCGAGAGATCGATCCATCGCGTTGAGATTTCGAGGGGAACCTGCATGCGCCACACCTCCTGTCAGGTAGGAAGGCGGGGGGAGCCGCCCTCCGGCAAGGCTTAGAGGTTGCCGCAAGGGGCGTGCCATGGGCGGGTTTACCACGTACGGGCATGGACGGGGCAGGGACCGGCGCGGACGGTTGAAGACGGGGTAGAATTGGCAGCTCAACCTTTGAAGCCTGATTTCGTAGTTAGCTGCGAAGGCCTCACTCCCCAACCCAACCCATGAGACAACCATGCTCGATAACGTGAAGTCCAGGCGATTCCACGTTCAATCGCCATTCCTCCAGAACTTGCGGGGCCGTTTCGGCAAGATCGCCTTCCGGCTCGTGCTCCTGCTGGTCCCCCTGTTCTTCCTGCGGGCCTGCGTGCTGACCTACGTGCCGCCGGACATGGTCGGCGTGCGCCAGGTCTCCTACGGCCCGGGCAAGGGCCTGCGGAAGAAGCCGGTGCGGTCCGGCTACACCCATGAGATCGCCGGCTACGAGAGGGTCCACACCTTCCCTAGGGAGATCCAGGTGGTGGAGTTCACCAACAGCCCGTCGGAAGCGGCCACAGGGCATCGCCAGCTCCCGGCCATCAAGGTGCCCACCGTCGACGGCTATCCGGTCGACGTGGACGTGACCGTGCTCTACCGGCTCAGCGACCCCTACAAGGTGGCTTCCAAGTTTGGATTCGGCAAGGCGTATGAGGAGGCGGTCGTGGTCCGCTTCACGGACCCGCTGGTCAAGCGGTACCTGGGCGACCTGCGGGCCGAGCAGTTCTACCACGAGGCGCGGCTCGCCCAGGTCAAGGCTTTGAAGGCCGAGCTGACCCGACGTTTCGGGCCCAATGGGCTCGTGCTGACCGACGTGCTGATCCGCCAGTACGACTATCCGGAGACCTTCCAGTCCCTGACGGAACAGAAGAAGATCCAGGACCAGTCGGTGCTCGCCAACCGCGAGCTCGCCAAGCAGGCCGAGGTGCAGACGCGGCTCAACCAGACGATCGCCGAAGGGCAGAACCTGATCAACGTCAGGACATCCGAGTTCAACGCCCAGATCACGGAAATCCGGGCGAAGAAAGACCTCTACGAGCGCCAGAAGCGGGCCGAGGCCGACCTCCTCGTAAAAAGCGCGGAGGCCAACGGCACTGAGCAGATCAACCGTGCTCTCGAAGGCGCCGGCTCGGCCAAGCTCCTGAGGCTGCGTCGCGGCCTGGCTCTGCTCAACGGTATCAAGGGACCGATCTACATCACCGAGGACCCGACGGACCTAGGGAAGCTCGGCTCTGATCGACCGTGACGACAGGAAGCGCCATGAAAATCAACATCATCCTTGCGACCTTTGCTCTGCTGCTCGCCGCCTTCCTCGCGGGGTGCACCCCGCACACGACGGAGGCGACCGAGGTAGGCGTGAAGTTCAACAAGCTTACCGGCTCCTACGAGATCATGGAGGCCGGAGCGAACTACTTCTTCATGCCGATCGTCAACGACTGGAAGACGTACGACATCTCCCAGCGCAATCTGGTGATGACGGCGGAGATCCAGTCGGGTGACCGCCAAGGCAAGGACGACCTGCGCTTCAAGACCCGGGACGGCAACGACATCGATACCGACGTCACCGTCCGCTGGCGGATCGACCCCCGCAAGGTAGAGCACATCTGGAAGGAAGTGGCGCCGAGCACGGCGGAGGTCGAGAACCGCCTCGTGCGCCCACAGGCCCGGGCCTACGTCCGCGACGTCCTGAACCTGCTCAACTCGGAGGACTTCTACAACCCGAAGTTGCGTTTCGCGGCGGCCAACAACGCCACACGCCTCCTGGCCTCCCACCTGAGCCCCTATGGGGTCATCGTCGATCAGGTGCTCCTGGTCAACTTCTCCTTCAAGCCCGACTACCAGCGCCTGATCAACTCCCGCAAAGAGGCGGAGAAGACGGCGGAGAAGCTGGAGGCCGAGATCCTGGCTACCCGGGAGGCCAACCAGGCCAACCTGCAGTCCAAGGTGGCGGAGCTCACCGAGCAGCTCACCCGCTCCCAGGGCGATTTCGAGCAGGCCAAGCGCAACGCCGACGCCTACCTCGTGCGCCGCCAGCAGGAGGCCCAGGCCATCCTGGCCGAGAAGACCGCCGTGGCCGAGGGCATCCGCAAGGCGCGGGCGGCCCTGAACAGCAGCGCCGGGGACGCCTACGTGAACCTCCAGTTGATCGAGGCACTCCAGAAGAAGGAGATCCGCCAGATCCCCAAGCTGCCCGCCGGCAACGTGATCATCGACGGCAACAAGCTCCTCCAGCAGCTCGGTGTCATCCGCTACGAGGCGCAACAGCAGCCCGAGGCACGGCCGCCCCAGTGAGCCAGGACCCCGGAGAGAACTGAATCCATGTTGAATCTTGCCGGCCCGGCCCACGACCTCGGGGACGTCCTCTTCGCCGTGCTCCAGGAGTGCGAGCACACCCGGCGGGCCTTCGCCCCGGACGAGGCGGCGGAGCGT
The DNA here is from genome assembly GCA_964245465.1 of uncultured Thermoanaerobaculia bacterium. Taxonomy (GTDB): domain Bacteria; phylum Acidobacteriota; class Thermoanaerobaculia; order Multivoradales; family UBA5704; genus DATARR01. Next base: position 475 of record CAXTNS010000258.1, on the reverse strand, counting down.
CTTCGGGAGACCGCCCACGCCAAGCTCGACGAGATCCGTGAAAGCTATGAGGAGTGTGGCGGCACCGAGACCTACTGGCGCCTGGTGGAACGGGAGGTGATGGAGACCGCCCTGCCTCAGTACATTCCGGCCGCCATCGAGCAGACCCGGCTGGAGGCGAGCAACTATGACCTCTGGCGTAAGGGCGATCCCATCGCTCGGGCGGCGTACGGCCTCCTCGGGCTGGTGATCGGGAGCCTGATCATCCTCGCCCCCTGGATTCCCATCTTCGAAGACACCTTCGCCTTCGTGCTGGCGCTCGCGGGCTTCCTCTACCCGGAGATCCGCAAGACGGCCTTCGATTACCGCCACTCCCGGCTGCTCAACCGGCTGATCGTCCAGGCCGAGAAGTACCAGCGGAACGAGAAGATCCAGTACATGAGCGAGGCCCGGCTGCAGGAGGGTGGGCTGGAGAGAGTCGGGCAAAGGCGCCGTG
>CAXTNS010000257.1:0-9083 GCA_964245465.1 uncultured Thermoanaerobaculia bacterium | reverse complement strand
GGTCTTGAGCCCGTAGGGCGGGGAGATTCCTAGCCCAGGCCGTGAGCCCTGGGCGGCGGAGGCGGGGAATCCAACAAATCTCTGAGCCGGTCCACCCCCTCGGTCTCTCTGTCGCTCCTCGCGGGGACTCCTGGAGGTCGAGGGGACGCCCATTCCCCCGGGTTCACACCCGGGGCTACGAGTCTCCCCGCCCTACGGGCTCAAGACAGGGAGCGCACCTGCCGCTCGACGCCCTCGTGCTCCCTCATGGCGGCATTGCCCGGCGGGCTGGCGGCCTTTTCCCCGCCGTACCCGGCCTTGAGAGCGGAGCAGGCGGCATTTTGAGGCCGGCTTGCGGTATGTTCCGCGGGTCAGGCGGTCAAGGCGCTCCGGCTTGCGGCATTTGCCTCGGGGTAGGCGGCATTTGGCCTGCAGTAGGCGGCCTGAGCTCCGGAACTGGCGGCATTTTGACTGGAACGAACCGACTGCCCCGGCGAGTTTGCGGCAGGTTTCGGTCTGCGGGAGGCTCGCCCTACTTCCATGCCGGCTCGCCCCCCTCTCGCATAGGAGCCCAGGCCAGCGTGAGGAAGCGGACCTCGACATCCGTCTTCCTCGGCTTCAGGCCCAACACCTCGAGCTCGCCCGCTTCCGGATCGAAGCGCTCCTCCAGGTTGTCCACCTCGGTCTCAAGCTCGGCGTTCAGGTCCGCGAGCTGCTTCTTCAGAGATTCGATGTTCTCCTCGACGCGGTTGACGTCCTGCCTCTCCTGGTAGGTACGGCCCACGCCGCGCACGGCCGTGCCGGCGGCGGAAAGGGTCCGGCGGCGGCCGAAGAACATGCCCAGGACGGCGCTGCCGGCGGAGATCACGGTCTGGAGGGTCTGCTGGGAGGCCTGAGCGGACTGCCTCTCTTTTTCCTGCTCGGCACGGCGGATGCGCTCCTGGAGCTGGGCGATCTTGGCGCCGTACTTCTTCCTCAGGACCTCGACCTGCTCGTCCCGCTTCTCGCGCCCCCGGTCGGCCAGGCGGATGCGGAAGTCACGCTCGGATTCGCCCGGCTGCGAGACCTCGCCCAGCGTGTCGCTCTTGAACAGCTCGCAGCGGCGGGTGCGGTAGAGGCATTCCTCGAGGGTTTTGCGCCATGCGTCGTAGCTCTTCGCCTTCACCGCGGCGGCCGGCAGGGGGGCAAAGCGGGCGCCGGAGACGGGCTGGCTCTCCAGGTCGCCCTTGCCCAGGTCCGCGGCCTCGGCGGCGTACCAGTCTGCGCCGTCCTCGGTGAGAGGAGCGAGCAGGGCGACCTCTTCCGCGTGGTCGATACCGCGCTTGGCGTCCAGGTAGTGGACCATTCCGGCCGCGAAGAGGTAGGGCTCGTAGGCGATCCCCTGCGGTTTCGAGCGGACCGGGAGGAAGCTCTGGGGAACGTCTGGCGGCAGCACTGGAGCGGCCCCGCCAGCCTCTGCCGGTGATGGAGCCGGCGCAGGCGGTGGAGCCGCGGCGGTAATACCGGCGGCGCCAGTCGGCTGCTGGGCGGCGACCGGCGCCACGGCGGGTGCCTGCTTGACGGGATCCATGAGCCGCTTGATCTCGGGCCGGGTCAGGGGGCCGCGCAGGTAGGAGAGGGTCCAGCGGGTCTGGAAGAGCACCGGCTCGTCCTCGTGCACGTTGTGGAGGAGGAAGACGCGGTTGCCGAGTCCGGCGAGGATCTGCTCCATGTGGGCACGGTCGAACTTGCCTCCCCCCGCGGCGCCTTCGAGGCCGTCCATGAGGCGCTGCTTGTCCCGCTCGGTCTGGAGGCGGCCCAGGAACCAGGTGCCCACGTTGGCGAGACCCTTGTAGTCCAGGTCTACCGGGTTCTGGGTGGCGAGCACGAGGCCGAGGCCGAAGGCGCGCGCCTGCTTGAGGAGCGTCAGGAGCGGCCGCTTGGACGGCGGCTCGGCCACGGGCGGCATGTAGCCGAAGACCTCGTCCATGCAGAGGATGGCCCGCAGGCTCGTGGTGCCCGGCTTGCTCCGCATCCAGCCGAGGGTCTGGTTGAACAGGAGGGAGACGAAGAACATCCGCTCCCGGTCCGAGAGATGGGCTATCGACAGCACCGCCACCCGCGGCTTGCCGGAGGTCGTATAGAGCAGCCGATCCACGTCCAGCGGCTCGCCGCGCAGCCAGGCCGCGAACCCGGGCGAGCCCAGCAGGTTGTTGAACGCCATGGCCAGGCCGAAGCGCTCCTTGGCGGGATAGAAGGACTCCAGGTCCATGACGCCCACCCGCTCGATGGGCGGCTTCTGGATCTGCTGGATGAGGGAGGCGAGATCGAGGCCCCGCCCCTCGCGCCACGCCGAGTCGAAGATGTTGGACAACAGGATGTGCTCGCGCCCCTGGATGGGATCGGATTCCACGCCGAGCAGCGAGAGGAGGCTGGAGACGAGGGTCGAGACCCTGTCCCGCAGCAGGTCGCCGTCGGCGATGACCTCGGCCGGCGGCGAGGCGAGGGAGGAGAGGATCGAGATCTGGAGCCCCGCCTCGCTCCCCGGTGTGTAGATGGCGAATTCAGCGGCGTCGCGCAGGCGGGCGATGCGGTCGCGCCCCTGATCCCAGCGGGCGAGCCCGGTGCGCCAGGTCTCGGCCTCCTTGGCCGCGAACGCGTCCGGCGTCACCCCCGCCCGGGCGGCGGCGTCCGGGTCAATCCAGGGGGCGAAGTCGGCGGGCTGCAGCGCGGGGAACGTGAGCAGCAGGTTGGCCAGATCCCCCTTGGGATCGATGACCAGGGACGGGATGTGGTCGATGGCCGCCTCTTCGAGCAGGCCGATCAGCAGGCCCGTCTTGCCGCTCCCCGTCATGCCCACGCAGACGGCGTGGGTCAGCAGGTCCCGGGAGTCGTAGAGCAGAGGCGACGGCTCCGCCTCCCCCCGCGCCGGATCGTACGGCCGGCCCAGATAGAACGCCCCCAGCTTCTCGTATGCCGCGATTTCGTCCGCCATGCTGCCGCTCTCCTCTCAGAAGGCGCCTATTGTGCCATGAGAGCGATCAAGCCCTTGCGTCCCGTCGCCGTCGCCTGAAAGAATGCCGCCGATTCCTTCCAGCGATGCCGAACCAATGAGCTGACCGTGAACCACGACAACGGCTACAAGGCCTTGTTCTCTCATCCCGCGATGGTCGCGGACCTGATCCGTGGCTTCGTCCACGAAGACTGGGTCCAGGACCTCGACTTCTCTACCCTGGAGAAGATCGATGGGAGCTTTGTCACTCCTGGCCTGCGCGGCCGTCATAGCGATGTCGTCTGGCGAGTACGATGGGGAGGCGTCCGCTGGCTCTACGTCTACTTGCTGATCGAGTTCCAATCCACGATCGATGCTTACATGGCGCTCCGCGTGATGGTCTATGTAGGCCTGCTATATCAGCACCTGGTCCAGCAAGGGCAAATGCCTGAATCTGGAAAGCTGCCGCCGGTGTTGCCCGTAGTTCTGTACAATGGCCATGCACCCTGGGGCGCCGCCCAGGACATTGCCGAGTTGGTCGAGGATGTCCCTGGCGGCCTGGAACGCTACCGACCTCAGTTGCGGTACTGCCTCCTCGACGAAGGGCGTATCGTAGAGACGGAGGCCGAGCCGTTGCGCAACCTGGCGGCGGCGCTGTTCCGGTTGGAGAAGAGCCGCGGTCCCGAGGAGATCGAGCGGGTCCTAGCGGCCCTGATCGAGTGGCTGCGAGCGCCAGAGCTGAAGGAGCTTCGACGGTCGTTTACCACGTGGCTGAGGCAGGTGTTGCTGCCCGCCCGGGTGCCAGGGGCGCAGATCCCCCAGATGGCGGATCTCGAGGAGGTCAGGTCGATGCTGGCTGAAAGAGTCAAGGAATGGACTGAAGAGTGGAAGCAGGAAGGTCTTGAGAAAGGGCTCCAGAAGGGGCGCAAGGAGGGGCGCAGGGAGATGTTGGAGGAGGCGCGCTCCGCCTTGATGCGTAGATTGGAGAAGCGGTTCGGTCCACTTCCTGAACAGACCCGCAGGCAGATGGAGTCGTTCGATTCGATTGAGACGATCTTAGAGCTCAGCGGCTCGATTCCCACCGCCCCCTCTCTCGCCGCCCTAGGGCTGGCCTGAGCCTACCAGGCCCGCGGATCCATCTCGTACGGCAGAGGCGTCAATGTCTCCAAACCTTCGGCCGAGAGATACACCAGATCCTCCAGCCGCACGCCCCAGCCCTCGGCCGGATCGTAGAGGCCGGGCTCCAGGGTGAAGACGTCCCCTTCCCGCAGCACCCCCTCGGCTCCGGAGGCTTTCTTGAAGGTGGGGAACTCGTGGAGGTCGAAGCCCACGCCGTGGCCGAGGTTGTGGACATAGCCCCGGGTGGTGCCGGGCTCGGAGATGGGCGTCGGATACCCCTCGGCTCCGAAGCGGTCGCAGATCATCTCCTGGAGGTCCCAGCCGCGCACGCCCGGCGCGGCCCGCAGGTGCAGGTATTCCACCGCCTTCTGGACGAGGGCATGGGCGCGGGCCAGCGGCTCCGAGGGCTCGCCGACGCAGAAGGTGCGGGTGCAGTCCGCGAACAGGCGACCGCGGGGGAAGACGTCCACCACCAGCGACTCGCCGGCGTGGATCACCCGGTCCTCCGTGCCCGCCGAGTGGGGGATGGCCCCCTCCTCCGCCGGCGCGACGATGTTTCCCCGCGGCTGCTCCAGGCCCCGTTCCGCGAGCACCCGCCCCACCTCGGCGCGCAGGCGGCCCACGCGCAGACGCTCCCCTTCGAGCCACAACTCGCGGCCTTTCTCGGAGTCATGCAGGGCCGCGGCGAGGAGACGGGCCACGGCGCGCAGGGCCTCCCCCGCCGCCTCCGCCGCCTCGCGGATGCCCGCCACCTCGGCGGGCTCCTTGCTCTTGCGGACGGAATAGACCAGGGCATTGCCCGGCACCCAGATCCAGCCCATGCCGGAAAGGGCCGAGCAAGCCCCCTGGATCACCCCCGCCGGGCCGTGGCCGGCCAGAGCGACCCTCCCAGGGGGGACGTTGCAGCGGTCGAGCGCCCGCCCGGCCACGCGGGCCAGGAAGAGCGACGGGTCCGGCAACTCGCTCAACCATCGCGAGACGTCCAGCTCTTCCGGGGTCAGGAGAGCCAGCCCGGTGGCCGCCGCCTCCTCGCGCTCCATGGGAGTCAGGTAGGCCAGGCGCGGCTCTTCCCCCTTGGGAAGCACCAGCAGGCACTCTCCAAGATGGGGGGAGCCCGCCAAAAAGGGGGCGAGGTCGGTATCCTGAATAGACGAGGCCAGGACGAGCAGGGCTCGGCAGCCCAGCTCGTCGAGCCCCGCGGAGATCGCTTCCAGGCGTGTCTTCACGCTTTACAGGTTACGGTCGATGAAGCTCTGGAAGGCCGCCTTGGGCATGGCGCCCATCATCCGGTCGGCCATCTGGCCGTTCTTGAACAGGATGAAGGTCGGGATGCTCGACACCCGGAACTGGAAGGCGGTCTGCTGGTTCTCGTCGATGTTCAGCTTGGCGATGCGCACCTGGCCGTCCATCTCTTCCGCCAACTCGTCCAGCAACGGCGCCACCATGCGGCACGGGCCGCACCACGTCGCCCAGAAATCCACCAACACCGGCTTGTCCGACTTGAGAACATCACTCTCGAAGCTCTGGTCGGTCACCGTCACGATTTTTTCACTGGCCATGGTTTCCTCTCCTGATGATTCCTGAAGAAAGGGCCGCGATTGGAGCGGCCCTACTCTCCTTCCAAACCGGCGGAGGCGACTTCTTGTTCCATCCGCCGCCGGAAGAAGTACTCCCGCGTGGCTTCCACGTCCCGGCCGATCTGGGCCGAGAGGTCCATCACCGTGGGGAAGATCTTCTCCTCCCGCAGCCTCTTATGGAAGTGCAGCTCCACCCGCTGACCGTAGACATTGGCCTTGAAATCCAGCACGTGGCTCTCCACCACCCGCTGGTAGTTCTCATAGACCGTCGGCCGGGTGCCGATGTTGGTCACGCAGTCGAAGGTCGCCGGGTAGCTCGGGAAGAAGACCCGGCTGGCGTAGACGCCGTCGGCCGGCAGCAGCTTGTTGTCCGACATGATGTTGATGGTCGGCCAGCCCAGCTTCTGCCCCATCCGGTCACCGCGGGCGATGGAGCCGGCGATCGAGTACGGCCGGCCCAGCATCTCCGCCGCCGTCCCGACTTTGCCCTCGCCGATCGCCCGCCGGATGCGGGTGCTGGAGATCCGCTCCCCCGCGTGGACGACCTCGTCCACCCCATGGGCGATGAAGCCGAGCTCCCTCCCCATCTCCTGTAACAGATCCAGATTCCCCTGACGGCCCTGGCCGAAGACGAACCCCTTGCCCACGTAGATCTCGCGCAGGCGGAGCTTCTCGTGAAGGAAGCCGGAGACGAACGACCGGGCCGGCACCCGGGCAAGCTCGGGAGTGAAGCGGACGACCAGCGTGTGGGTGGCTCCCACCTCCGCCAGAAGCGCTTCCTTCTGCTTCGGCGTGGTCAGGGGGACCGGCGTCCGGTCGGGGGCGAGCACGGTCAGGGGATGGGGATCGAAGGTGATGACGACGGCGGGCGCACCCAGCTCCTCCGCCCGGGCCACGACCTGGTCGAGGATGGCCCGCTGGCCGCGGTGGACGCCGTCGAAGTTGCCGATCGTGGCGACGCCACCCCGCGGCAGATCGCTGCTGTTGAACGCGTCCTGGACGACGTGCATGGAAGGGATGGTATCAGGCCAGGACGGCTTCGGCCGGAACGGCCGCGACGACCCGCGCCTCATCCTGGGGACGGACGGCGCCCACGATATGCCCCACCAGGTCGTTGGCGTAGGCCTCGGTGATCTCCACCCGGGCGAGAGTCCCCGCCGGGGCGGAACCGTCGTTGATCAGCACCCGGCCGTCGATCTCGGGGGCCATGCCGTGGTGCCGGCCCTGGAGCAGGTGCTCGGACTCCTCGCACTGGCCTTCGACGAGCACGGTCATCTGGCGTCCCACCAGCCGCTGGCGCCGTTCGAGAGCGATCGGCCTCTGGGTCTCCAGGAGCTGGCGCAGCCGCCGGCGCTGGGTGTTCCTCGGCACCCGTCCGCCGAGATGGGCTCCGGGCGTGTCCGGCTCCGGGCTGTAGGCGAAGGCGCCCAGGTGGTCGAACCGGGCCTGCTCCACGAAGGAGACGAGGTCGCGGAAGTGCTCCTCCGTCTCCCCCGGGAAGCCCACGATGAAGGTGGACCGCAGGAAGACGTCCGGCGCCAGCTCGCGCGCCCGCTCCAGAAGCCGCAGGTAGCGCTTCGCGTCGCCGCCCCGCCGCATGGCCGCCAGGACGTCCCCGTGGCTGTGCTGGAGCGGCATGTCGACGTAGGAGCAGAAGCGCTCCTCGGCGCCCATCAGCCGCAGCAGGTCCTCGTCGAGCGTCGTCGGGTAGGCATAGAGGAAACGGAGCCAGGGGATCGACGTCTCCGCCAGCAGGGCCTCCACCAGCCGCACGAGGCCGTGGCGTCCTAATCCAAGGTCCTCGCCATAGCGGGTCGTGTCCTGGGCGATGAGATTGAGCTCGGTGATGCCCGCCTCTTCGAGCTGCCGGGCCTCGGCGGTCAGGCTCTCGACGGTGCGGCTGCGGAAACGCCCGCGCCAGAGGGGGATCGCGCAGAAGGTGCAGGGGTTGTTGCACCCCTCGGCAACCTTGAGGTACGCGTGTCCCCGGGTGGTGAGCAGGCGGGGCGCCGTGTGGTCGAACACCCTGTGGGAAGGGGCCGGCAGCGGCGGTCCGCCACCGAGTTGCACGACTTGGCCCACGTCCCGGAGCTGATCGAGGCCCACGAAGCCGTCGATCTCGGGGATCTCCTTCGCGAGCTGATCGCCGAAGCGGTTCACCATGCAGCCGGCCACGAGCACCCGCTCGACGCCCTGTCCCTTCCGCCCTACGACTTCGAGGATGGTATCGATCGACTCCTGCTGGGCCTCCTCGATGAAGGCGCAGGTGTTGACCACCACCGTCTCGGCCGTCTCGAGGTCGTTGACCACGTCATAGCCGCGCCGCGCCAGCTCGCCCAGCATGATCTCGCTGTCGACGAGGTTCTTCGGGCAGCCGAGGCTGATCATGCCCACGCGAGGGCGGCGGACGGGTTCGGACATAGGCGGGGGAGTCTAACAGATCCCGGGAGAGGAGAATTCCGCCCCTCCCGGGACCGCGTCAGAAGGAGCAAGGGGAGGAAGCGCAGTAGTAGCACTTGTATTGGATGTAGCCGTCGGTCCGGTACTGAGTGCCGGAAAGGCGGCAGGACGTCGTGATGACGAGATTCTGGAAGCAGGAATCGAAGAGCCCGCAATTGATCTTGGCGGCGGCCTTGTTGTACAGGTCGTTCTGCGAGTGCGTGCAACTCGTGCCATACCCGGTAGTGGCCGTGGTGTTCCGGAGGGTCGCGCTGCAGGCCAGGCCCGCTTCCGCGTTTTTCCACGAGAGTGCGACGAGACAGAGGGTCAGAGCCAGAATGAGCAGGGGGATTCGCTTCATGTTCACTCCTCCGGGTCTTGGGCGCAGGAGCGCGGCCGCGTAGAATTTACTCTAGCTTTCGTTCTCTCGCAATATTGAATATTGAATCCAATCTTCGTCTCAGCGGTCAGAAGACCAGCCAGTAGCCAATCCACACCGTGGCCTGGATGGCGGGCTCATTCCGCCAAGGTCGTAAGACATCCCCACGTTGTAGGGTCAAAGTCCCTCGACCTCGAAGATTGTCCACTCCGGATCCAGCGACGGGGAAGCCGTTTCGGACCGGTGTCCCTCCTCCATCTCCCGGGCAGTATTGATGCAGTCCAAGGATGAACCGGCTCAGGAGACCAGCCAGTAGCCGCCGATCACGATCGCCGCCGCGGAGAAGCAGGCGAGGAGGGCCTGATAGGCGCGCAGCCCCCGTCCCGTGACGCGAGCGGCCACCAGACCGAAGGCGGAAGAGAACGCCGTCATGCCGGCCACGGCCCCGAGTCCGAAGCCCACTACGTAGGCGAGCGAGGCACCCCGCGACGGCAACGCCAGGGCCGGCAGCAGGCCCAGGATGTGCGAGCTGCCCGCGAGGCCGTGGAGGCTGCCGATCCACACCGCCGCCCGGCCCGGCCGGGGGTTGCGCTTCTCCTCATGGACGTGCGCGTGCGGC
>CAXTNS010000256.1:0-9090 GCA_964245465.1 uncultured Thermoanaerobaculia bacterium | reverse complement strand
GGACAACGTCCGCGGGTCCGCGGCCTGGGTGCTCGAGCGGACCCTTCAATCGCTCGCGCCCGCGGACTCCTTCCTGGAGAGCGCCCTCACGCGCTTCGACGAGCGCGACCAGGGGCTCCTGCGCGAGCTGGTGATGGGGAGCTTGCGCTGGCTGCGCCGGATCGACCACGTCATCGCCGCGGCGAGCAGCCGCTCGTTCGGGCAGATCGAGGCGGCGCTCCACGCGCCCCTGCGCATCGCCACCTACCAGCTCCTGTTCCTGGACCGGGTGCCCGCGCACGCCGCCGTCCACGAAGCCGTCGAGCAGGCCCACCAGATCACCCACCGCGGCGGCGCGAGCTTCGTCAACGGCGTGCTGCGCCGCATCGCGCGGGCGCCCCATCTGGAAGACTGGCCGGTCACCGAGTCCGATCCCGTGCGGCGCCTGGGCATCGAGAAGAGCCATCCCGACTTCCTGGTCTCGGCCGCGAGCGGACGCTGGCCCTGCTCGACGCCAACAATCGCGCCAAGCCCATGCACCTCCTGGCCTTCCGCGACCGCGGCGGGCGCGAGCTGCTGGCCGAGACGTTGATCGACGAGGGCCTGGAGGTCGAGCCGGCCTCGCTCTCCCCCCTGGGGCTCATCGTGCGCCGGGGCAATCCGTTCGCCTCGGCGGCCTTCCCGAACGGCGACTTCTACATTCAGGACGAGGCGAGCCAGGCCGCCGCCCTGATCCCGCCGCCGCGCCCGGGCGAGACCGTGCTCGACGCCGCCGCGGCCCCGGGCGGCAAGAGCTTCTCCCTGCTGGCCCACGAGCCGACCGTGCGCATCACGGCGAGCGACGTCGCCCTCTCGCGCGCCAACGTGCTGCGCGGCAACCTCCGCCGGCTGCGCCGCCACCTGCCCCTGGCCCTGGCCGACGCGGGCACGCCGCCCTTCAACCGTCCCTTCGACCGGGTCGTGCTCGACCTCCCCTGCACGGGCACGGGGACGCTGCGCCGCCACCCCGAGATCCGCTGGCGGATCAGCGAGAGCGAGATCGGGCGCCTGTCGAGCCAGGCCCTGCGGCTGCTCGAAGGCGCGGCGCCCCTGGTGGCGCCCGGCGGCCGGCTGGTGGCCATCACCTGCTCGCTCGAACGGGAGGAAAACGAGGACGTCATGGCACGTTTTCTCGCTACCCGGCCCGAGCTCTCGCGGCTGCCCCTGGAAGGCCTCCTGGAAAACCCCGTGGCGGCCAGCATCACCGGTCCCGGATCGTGGCGTGTCCTGACCGGCGGGGACCACGACGGGTTCACCGTCAACGTGCTCGGGAAAGCCCGGATTTAAGCGGTTCTGCGCACATCTCGCCTTGACAGCCCACCCCGGTTGCCTTATCGTTTCCGCCAGTCACTTTTGTTCAAAAAACGACGGCAAGGAGGAGAGAGATGGCTGGTAAGGCAGACCTGGTGAATAGCATTGTGGACTCCGTCGAGGGCATCACTCGGCGGCAGGCCGTTGCGGCTTTCGAGGCAGTTTTTGACGCGATCTCCAGCGCCCTCAAGGCGGGTGAGTCCGCCAAGGTCCCCGGCTTCGGCAGCTTCGGCGTGTCCGAGCGCGGCGCCCGCAAGGGCCGCAACCCCGCCACGGGCGAATCGATCACCATCAAGGCCAGCAAGACCGTGCGCTTCAAGGCCGGCAAAGAGCTCAAGGAATCCGTCAACACCAAGAAGCGGGGCCGCAAGGGATAGCTGCCGGTCGCGCCGCCCCCCGGAGCCCCGCGCGTGTCAAAGCCGCGGGGCTTTGGTATTTCAGCGGACCTGCCGGTTTTTATCTGACCTGCCGGTAGAACCGCGCCAGCCGGTGCGGGGAGACTCCCAGGAAATACAGGATCCAGATCAGCCAGTTGATCGCCACCGTGCGCACGGCTCCCTGCTCGACGAAGCGGCGGGCGCCCGTGATGACCGGCGCTTCGATGATGGCCATGCCGTCCAGCCGGCGCAGCCGCATCGCGAAATCGAGGTCCTCCAGGATCGGCCAGTCCCGAAACCCGCCGAGCCGCTCGAACGTCTCGCGCGCCGCGAATTGGGCCTGATCCCCCAGCGGGAGGCGGATCAACCGCGTGCGCCAGTTGATCAGCCACGAGCCCAGACGCTGCATCGGGCGGTCCACGTCGAAGCGGAGGAAGAACGCGCCGCCGGGAGCGCCTCTTTCAATCGCTTCGCGCATGGCCTCGACGCCCCGGGGCGGCAGCACCGTGTCGGCATGGAGGAAGAGGAGGACGTCGGCACCCCCCGCAGTCATCACCGCCGCGGCCCCCCGGTTGAGCTGCCCACCGCGGCACGGAGGCCCGGAGACCAAGCGGGCGCCGAGCTCCCGGGCCACCGCGACCGTGCCGTCCGCGCTCCCGCCGTCCGACACCACGACCTCGTCCGCCGCCGCGAGCATGACGGGCAGAGTACGGCGCAGGGCACCCTCTTCATTCAGCGTGGGCACCACGATCGCCAGTTTCATGGGGCTCAAGGTGATTGAAATGCTAGCATGCCCCGCCAGAGTGGTGGCGGCCACCTCTAAGTTTTCCGTTCGGAGACGCTTTCCTTCATGAGCTCGCAAGGTTCCTTCAGCCATCTCGACTCCCAGGGCAGTGCCCACATGGTGGACGTATCGGAAAAGGCCGTCACGCGCCGCGTGGCCGAGGCTTCCTGCCGCGTGCTGCTCTCCGCGCAGACCCTGATCCGCCTCGCCAACCTCCCCAAGGGGGACGCCTTCGCCGTGGCGCGCCTGGCCGGCATCCAGGCCGCCAAGCGCACCTCCGAGCTGATCCCGCTCGCGCACCAGATCCCCCTCGATCAGGTGGAAATTGAGATTCAGCCCATCCATGAGGGTGTCGTGATCAACAGCCGCGTCGTGGTCACCGCCCGGACCGGCGCCGAGATGGAGGCCCTGCTCGCCTGCTCCACGGCGGCCCTCGCCCTCTATGACATGGTCAAGGCCATCGAGCGGGACGCCGTGATCACCGATCTGAGATTGGAAGCGAAGAGCGGCGGGCGGACGGGTACGTTCCGAAGGGAGGGATAACAATGATCCGTACCGGCCTCGACCGTCTCCTCGACCAAACCGACCGCCTCGCGGGGCGGCGCTACGGCGTCCTCGCCCACGGCGCCTCGGTGACCGGGGGGAGCCGCCCGGGCGTGCCCATCCATCTCGCTCTCGCGGCCAGCCCGGCGGGTCCTCCGAGCGCCCTGTTCGGCCCCGAGCATGGCTACTATGGGATCGAGCAGGACATGGTCGCCGCCGAGAGCGGCACCGATCCCTGGACGGGCGCGCCCATCCTCTCCCTCTACGGCGACTCCGAGAAGAGCCTGCGGCCCTGTCCCACCGTCTTCCAGGGGCTCGACCTGCTGCTGATCGACCTCCAGGACGTGGGCTCGCGCTACTACACCTACGCAGCGACCGGCATCTGGGCGGCCGAGGCCGCCATGGCCGCGGGCTGCGAGGTCTGGGTGCTCGACCGGCCGAACCCGCTCGGCGGTGAGGTCGTCGAGGGCGACCTCCTCCAGCCGGGTTTCGAATCCTTGGTGGGCGCCTTCCACATGCGTGTGCGCCCCGGCCGCACCCAGGGCGAGCTCTACCGTCTGGAAGCCGGGCGCCGCAACTGGAACGGCAACTTCGCCAACTTCACCGTCTGGTACGTGGAAGGCTGGCGCCGCAACATGACCTGGGAAGAGACGGGCTTCCCCTGGATCGCCCCCTCGCCCAACATGCCGACCCCGGAGACCGCCATCCTCTATCCCGGCGGCTGCCTCGTCGAGGCGACCGAGCTGTCCGAAGGGCGCGGCACCACCCGGCCCTTCCAACTCGTTGGCGCACCCTTCATCGATCCCAAGTGCCTGGCCGACGAGCTCAACTGTCGCGGTGACCGGAGATGGCCGGGCGTCGTCTTCGTGCCCACGTACTTCCGCCCGCAGTTCCAGAAGCACAAGGGCAAGGTCTGCGGCGGCGTCGAACTGCTGTTGACGGACGGCAACACCCTCCCCTCCTACCGCATGGGCGTCGAGCTCCTCGCCACCATCCACCGCCTCTGGCCGGAAGAGTTCGCCTGGCGCGAAGCCCCCTACGAATTCGTCATCGACCGCCCCGCCATCGACCTCCTCACCGGAGGCACGGAATGCCGCGAGGCGATCGAAAGCGGAAAGGGCCTGGAGGATTGGCTGGCCGATTGGAAGGCGGACGAAGAGGCCTTCCGCGAGGAGAGGCGGGAGATCCTCCTCTATCCGGAGGAAGGTTGAAATCTCCCCACCTCCTCCGTGTCGAAGACGCCCCGGACCGCTTCGCTCCCTTGATCGAGGCCGTCCGCGCCTTGGGCCTGCGCACCGGCTGGCTCGATCTCGGGACGCCGCCCGCCCCCCTTCCGGAATCCCTGGAGAACGCCGCGGGCCTGGGCGTCCTGCGGGCCGTCTCGGTGGGGGAGGGGCGGACCGTCGCCGTCAAACCCCTGCGCGGCGCACCTGTCCTCAAGGATCTCCTGCGCGAGCATTTCCAGGGCTGCACGCTCGTGCTCGTCCGTGGAGAGATCGCCGCTCCCGCGTTGGGGACCGAGGACGACGCCTGGCTCGTGACGCCGCCCGGCGCAGCGTCCAGGCGTTACGCGACCGCCGACCTCGCTCTCGCCCTCCGCAAGCCACATCCTTGGGAAACGCTTAAATAGACCGGGTCTCTTCGCCGCGCGCTACGTGGAGGATGTTCCGTCGCAATTGGCGACAGGCCGTCGTACACTGACAACGAAGCGTCGCAGCCGACGACGAGCCGTCGCCACCGACGACAGGCTGTCGTACCGTTACGACGAAGCGTTGTAGACGTACAACGGAGCGTCGTACGCCGACGATGGGCTGTCGCCGTCGACGACGGGCCGTCGTACCGTTACAACGGAGCGTTGTAGACATACAACGGAGCGCCGCAGCCGGCGACGAGCCGTCGCCACCGACGACGGGCCGTCGTACTGTTACGACGGAGCGTTGCAGACGTACAACGGAGCGTCGCAGCCGGCGACGAGCCGTCGCTACCAACGACAGGCCATCGTACCGTTACAACGGAGCGTTGTAGACGTACAACGAAGCGTCGCAGCCGACGACGAGCTGTCGCCACCGACGACAGGCCGTCGTACCGTTACAACAGAGCGTTGTAGAGGTACGACGCGGTGTTTATCCCTGTAGGACGAAACGAAGACTTTCTCTTGTGAGGGTTTGAAGGCGTATTTTCGCGCGTGAGGCCGTAGAGATGCGCAAAGAGAGTCAGGAGTCGGAGCCAAGCGTCCACCTTCCCCGTCCCGCCGTTCGCCTCTGACGGCACTTCCTCGGATATCACCACCGTCCCGGCTCGCCTTGCGCCCTGGGAGGGCTTTTGCCACAATGCGGCATAAACGGGGTGCCCTCTTGGTGCTCCCTCCGCAAGAGAGAGGTGTAGCCGTGAACGAGCCCATCAAGTTTTTCCTCCCGGGTCCGTCGTATGTGCCCCAGGATGCCCTTCAGGCCATGACCAAGCCCATGGTGGGGCACCGGTCGGCCGGGTTTAAAGATTTCTATCTGACGATCGCCGAGCGGCTGCCGAAGGTGCTCCGCACGTCGGGCGACGTCATGGTCGCCACCGGCAGCTCGACGCTGATCATGGAGAGCGCCGTCATCTCCTGCGTCCAGCAGGACGTGCTGAACCTCACCAACGGCGCGTTCTCGGAGCGCTGGCATTCGATCTCGAAGTCCGTGGGGAGGGCGGTGGACAAGCTGGCGTTCCCCTGGGGGCAGGCGATCGATCCGGACGTGGTGCGGTCGGCCCTGCGGCGCAAGCGCTATGACGCCGTGACTCTGGTCCACAACGAGACTTCCACGGGCGCGATGAGCCCCATCGCGGACGTGGCCCGCGCGATCCGCGAGGAGAGCGACGCGCTGGTCATCGTGGACACCGTCTCGTCCCTGGGCGGCGGCCGGGTGGAGACGGATGAGTGGGGGCTGGACATCGCCCTGGCCGGGACGCAGAAGGCCATCGCGGTGCCTCCGGGCCTGACGCTGTTCACCCTGTCAGACCGGGCGGCAGAGCGGGCGGCGAAGGTGCCGCACCGCGGCTTCTACACGGATCTGCTGCGCTACCGCGAGAAGCACCGCGAGGGCGGGTTCATCACCACGCCCGGCATCCCGCTGCTCTACGCTCTGGACGTGCAGCTCGACCGCATCCTGGCCGAGGGCATGGAGGCGCGCTGGGACCGCCACGAGCGGTTGTACCGGAAGACGGCGGAATGGGCCGTGGCTCGCGGGTGCACGTACGCTTCGGCGGAAAACGCCCGGTCGGTCACGGTGAGCTGCCTCTATCCGCCCCAGGGTGTCGATCCGCAGGCCATCGTCAAGGGCCTCTCCAAGCGCGGGTACACGATCGGCGGCGGGTACGGCGACTGGAAGCCCACGACGTTCCGCATCGGCCACATGGGCGAGGTGCGGGAGAGCGATCTGGACACCCTGTTGGCCGAGATCGATCAGATCCTCGATCTGGCCGTAAAAGAAGAGGTGGTCGCCGCCCCGGCTGCCCCGACGGGCTCGGGGAGTCTCTGATGGCCGCGCACCGGATCCTGATCGCGGACACGCTCGATCCCTCCGGCCTCTCCCTGTTCCAGGAGGCCGGGGTGGAGGTCCATCAGCTCACGGCGGAGGAGAGGCCCCGGCTGCCCGAGATCCTGGCGGATTTCGACGCCCTCGTGGTGCGCAGCTCGACCCAGGCGACGGCCGAGCTGCTCAAGGCCGGCAAGAAGCTCAAGGTGGTGGGGCGCGCCGGCATCGGGGTGGACAACGTGGACGTGGCGGCCGCCACGGAGCTGGGCATCCTGGTGGTGAACGCGCCCACGGCCAACCTGATGTCGGCCACGGAGCACACGTTCGCGCTGCTCCTCTCGCTGGCCCGGCGGGTGCCGGAGGCGGACGCCTCCATGCGGGCGGGGGAGTGGAACCGCAAGCTGACCGGTATCGAGCTTCAGGGCAAGACCCTGGGGATCATCGGCTTCGGCCGCATCGGCCAGCGCGTGGCGGACCGGGCGCGCGGCTTCGAGATGAAGATCGTGGCCTACGACCCGTTCCTGGATGCGGCGGCGGCCCGGAGGCTGGAGGTCGAGCTGTTGCCGCTGGAGGATCTCCTGGCCCGGTCGGACATGATCACCCTCCACGTGCCCATGACGGACCAGACGCGCAACCTGCTGAACCGCGAGACGCTGGCGAAGATGAAGAAGGGGGCGCTCCTGGTCAACTGCGCCCGCGGTGGGGTGGTGGACGAGGAGGCGTTGCTCGAATCCCTGGAGGCAGGGCACCTGGGCGGCGCAGCCCTGGACGTGTTCGCCGAGGAGCCGCCCCAAGACCTCCGGCTCGTGCGCCACAAGAAGGTGGTGTCGACGCCTCACCTCGGCGCCCAGACCCGCGAGGCCCAGGAGCGCATCTCGATCGAGACGGCGCAGATGGTGCTCGCGGCGCTCTCGGGCTCCATGGCGGTGGCGGCGGTGAACCTGCCGTTCCGTCCCGCGGGCGGCCGGGCCGAGCCGTTCATGAGCCTGGGCGAGTCGCTCGGCCGCATGGCCTGCGCTCTCCTGGACAGCGCCCCGCAAGGGCTGAAGGTGGACGTGTGGGGGCTCGACGATTCGCTGCGGGCGCCCGTCACGGTGGCCGTGCTCAAGGGGGTGCTCACGCCGTTCCTGGGCGAGGCGGTCAACTACGTCAACGCCGAGCGGATCGCGGGAAGCCGGGGGATCGAGGTGACGCGCACCACCCACAGCGCCCAGGGCGACTATCCGCAACTCGTGGACGTGACCCTCTCGGGCGGCGGCCGCAGCGTGGAGCTGGGCGGCACGCTCTTCGGCGAGCGCGATCCCCGGGTGGTGCGCTTCGAGAACTACCGGCTGGAGTTCCAGCCCGAGGGGAACCTCCTGGTGCTGGAGAACTTCGACAAGCCGGGCGTGGTGGGCAAGGTGGGCACCCTGCTCGCCAAGGCGGACGTCAACATCGCGGACATCCACCTCGCCCGCCGCGGCCAGGAGGCCCTCGCCGTGCTGCGCCTGGACCAGGAGCCCACGCCGGCCCTGCTGGAGGAGCTCTCCGGTTTGCCGGAGGTGAAGTCGGCCCGGCGAGTATTGCTGGGGTAAACTCCGCCCGCACCGCAATGTCTTCAGGGTGGCAGGCGGTGCCCATCGCTGTCATCAAGGAGATCCCATGGCCCACGTCGGAGTCGTCTTCGGAGGCAGGAGCGTCGAGCATCAGGTCTCGATCCGCTCGGCCCGTACTGTCGTCCAGGGTCTGCGCGAAGCCGGCCATTCCGTGACGCCGCTGGGGATCGCGCAGGACGGCTGCTGGATCGACGCCGAGGCTTCCGAGGCGGTCCTCGCGAGCGAGGGGACGCGGGAGATCCCGCCGGTGGAGATCCCGGTCGCTCCCACGCTGCGCCACCTGCTGGCTTCGGGCGTGGAGGTGGTGTTCCCCATCGTCCACGGCACGTGGGGGGAGGACGGCACGTTCCAGGGCCTGTGCGAAATGCTGGACCTTGCCTACGTGGGGCCCGGCGTCACCGCCAGTGCCCTCGCCATGGACAAGGTGCTCTGCAAGCGCCAGCTCTCCGCGGCCGGCGTGCCCGTGGTGGAGTTCGAGGCGTTCACGCGCCGGCAGTTCGAGGAGGGCCCCGCGATGTTCCTGGCCGCCTGCGCGCTCCTGTCGTTCCCCGTCTTCGTGAAGCCCAGCGTGGGCGGCTCCAGCGTGGGGGTGCAGAAGGTCGCCAACGCCGCTGGCCTGGAGGAGGCCATCCGCTTCGCCTTGCGCTTCGATGACGTGGTGCTCGTGGAGCGGGGCATCAAGGGGCGGGAGTTGGAGTGCGCCGTCCTTGGCTACCGCGAGATCGAGGCCTCGGTGGTGGGGGAGATCATCCCTGGCAACGAGTTCTACGACTACGCGGACAAGTACCTGCAGGATACGGCCGGACTGGTGGCCCCGGCGGAAATCCCTGAAGCGATCGCCGACAAGCTGCGGAAGATCGCGGTGGACGCCTTCTCGGCCATCGGCGGCGTGGGCCTCGCCCGGGTCGACTTCCTGCTCGAAGGGGAGAAGGAGGATGGTCTCTATG